>NZ_QOBB01000072.1:0-30404 GCF_024704855.1 Burkholderia sp. HAN2018
TCCGGCGCATCGGCCGCCTCGCCCGCCCGCACGGCCGACGGCACGCGCGTGTTCAGCGAGGCGGCCAGCTTCGTCGTGACCGACATCCTTTCCGACAACAACGCGCGCGTGCGCACGTTCGGCTTCGACAATCCGCTCGCGACGCGCTTCTTCTCGGCGGTCAAGACCGGCACGAGCAAGGACATGCGCGACAACTGGACCGTCGGTTTCACGTCGCGCTATACGGTCGGCGTGTGGGTCGGCAATGCGGACGGCTCGCCGATGTGGGACGTGTCGGGTGTCACGGGCGCGTCGCCGGTGTGGTCGGCCGTCGTCGGCTACCTGCACCGCGACGTACCGAGCCGCGCGCCGCGCGCGCCGGCCGGCGTCGAGACGCGCCGCATCACCTTCGAGCGCGACATCGAACCGTCACGCAACGAATGGTTCGTCGCGGGCACGGCGGTCGACACGATCCGGCTCGCCGCCCCCGTCACGCCGGGCAAGGACGGCGCGCGCGCGCCGCTGACGATCGGCACGCCGACCGACGGCACGATCTTCGCGATCGACCCGGACATTCCGCCGAAGAATCAGCGGATCTGGTTCGAGCGCTCGGCCGGGCACGCCGCGAAGTTCGCGTGGCGGCTCGACGACAAGGTGATCGGGCATGCCGACCGCATCGCGTGGATGCCGTGGCCGGGCCGGCACCGGCTCGAACTCGTCGATGCGCGCGGCAATGTTGCCGACGCGATCGGCTTCGAGGTGCGCGGCGCGTTCGCGAAGGCGGCCGCGCGCAAGCCCTGAATGCGCGCTTCGGTCGGACGTTTCGACCTGACGCTCCGGCCTTACTCGCCGGCCGTGTTTGCCTTCGCCGGTTGCGGCTGCGACTGCGCGGAGAAATCGAGTGCCGGCGCGGTCGAAACCGCCGCTTCGTTCGCGACGCTGAAATTCGGGCGCGGCTGGTAGCCGAAGATCTTCGCGATCACGACGCCCGGGAACTGGCGGATCTGCACGTTGTAGTGCTGCACCGTCTTGATGTAGCGGCCGCGCGCGACCGCGATGCGGTTTTCCGTGCCTTCGAGCTGGGTCTGCAGGTCGCGGAACGCTTCGTTCGCCTTCAGCTCCGGATAACGCTCGGACACCACCATCAGCCGGCTCAGCGCCCCGGACAGCTCGCCCTGCCGCTGGTCGAACGCCGCGAGCGCGGCCGGGTCCTTCGCCATCTCCGGCGTCATCTGCACGCTGCCCACGCGCGCACGGGCCGATGCCACCTCGGTCAGCACGCGCGCCTCGTGCGACGCGTAGCCCTTCACCGACGCGGCGAGATTCGGCACGAGGTCCGCGCGGCGCTGATACTGGTTCAGCACTTCGGACCATGCGGCATTGATGTCCTCGTCGGACGACTGGATCGCGTTGTAGCCGCACCCCGCGAGCGGGGCCAGCACGCAGCACACGAGCAGGATTCGAAACCATTTCATCATGGGTTGTTTCCGGTTGAACGCTCCGGGTGGAGCGGCAGGTGAAAGGAATCAGGCGCGCAGGCAGGCTGCGCGCGGACGCTACCAGCGGCCCGATGCGCCGCCACCGCCGCTCGACCCGCCGCCGCCGCGAAACGAATCGGAACCCGATTGCGACCGGGAGCCGGACGAGGATGACGACGAAGACGAGCCGCTGCCCGTCAGCTTCGCCCAGATCACGGCGAGTACGCACAGCACGCCGAAGATGCCGGACAGCACTTCCCCGACCGAATAGTCCATTTCGCGCCCGATCGCGACGATCATGAACAGCGTCCCGCCCACGATCGCAGTGATTTTGCGCACGCGCGCCGACAGGAACAGGTTGATGCCGAGCAGGCACGGCCCGACACCGGCGGCCGCCGGAACGAACGCCGCGGCGCCCAGCATGGCTTCGAGATTGCCGTTGAAGATCACGCCGACCGGCAGCATCACGACCGGCACGACGGCCGCCACGAGCCAGGCGGCCAGGAGCGCCACCCTGCGGCGCAGCTCGCGCCATTGCGCGACCACGCCGAGCACGACGTTGGCAACCCCGAGCAGGAACCAGAACCGCACGCCGCCCATGTTCGGGCGTTTCCGCTCGGGCAGGCCGTTCGACTGGTATTTTTCGCCGCCGGCTCGCGCGTCGCGGGGCGGCAGGTTCGCGGCATCCGTCGCGGTCGCCGCGGCCGTTTCGTATGCTTCGTCGCGCCCGTCGAACGCCGTGGCGGGTGCGGGCTGCTCCGGCGCGGCGATGTCGGCCGGCATCATTTCGTGCGTCAGCGCGTCCAGCGCATCGCTGATGCCGGCTTCAATGCGGTTCTCGCGGAATGCCGGCACGATCCGCTCGCGAATGATCCGGCCCGCGACGATGTCCGGAATCGTGCCTTCGAGCCCGTAGCCGACTTCGATCCGCACGGTATGGTCGTTGAGCGCGGCGACGAGCAGCAGGCCGTTGTTGACCTTGGCCTTGCCGAGTTTCCATTGGTCGAACACGGAGGTCGCAAACTGTTCGATCGTCGCTTGCCCGGTCGACCCGACCAGCAGGATCGCGACCTGTACGCCGAGCCGTTGTTCGAGCGCGGCGAGGCGGTCGGTCAGCTCGGAGGCGCAGGCCGCGCTCAGCACGCCCGTCGTGTCCGTCACGCGGCCTTTCAACGGCGGTGCGGCTTCCGGCTTCGGGGCGACCGGATAGGCTGCCGCGGCGGCCACGTGTGTGCAGGCCGACCGGGCCGGGGTGGCAAGCGTGGCGGCCATGGACGCCGCGACGGCGACGCTGTCATCTTCGGCCGGCGCCGCGATGGCCGTGCCGCCGAACAGCAAGATCGCGCCCGCGAGCAAGGCAGCGGCCTTCCGGAAGCCGGACCTGCCGGTCACGCCCTTTGTGCCGCGTGGGTGCCGAATGCCGGTTCGGGCCGTGCCTGCCCGCGATACCGGATCGCCTTCGCCGCCCGGCGCGCACGGCCGGCCCGTCTGTCGTTTCGAATTCATGTCGGAAACGGCGCGCCGGCTCCATCGGGAACGGCACGTTCTCTCGTCGTTTTTAATCGTCCCGCAGCATAACCAATTGTGAAAGGAACTGAAAGGTTTCCGGCCGACTTCCGGATCTCGTCATTTCAGCGTGCCGCTGCACGACGCGCTCGTCGTCCGGCCGCGTCCGGCCGCAGGCCGGCCAGACGACCGAAACGGGCAAGCAGCGCCCCGCTTCGGGACATAGAATGTGAACGGCGCCGCACCGTCGGCGCCTGCCGGTTGCCCCACTCTCCTCAAGGCCAGCGACCATGAACCTGCACCCCAGGCGTTTCATCCGCCCCGCGCTGGGCACGCTCTGCCTCGCCACCCTCGCAGCGCTTCAGGCGTGCAACGGCGATGCCTGCTTCGGCGTGGATGTCTGCTTCAACAACAACAACACGCAAACCGTCGCGCTGTCGGGCACGGCCGCGACGGGCGACGCGCTCGCGAGCGCGCAGGTGACGGTCAGCTGCGTGACGGGCTCGGCGACGACGCTGACGGACGGCGGCGGCAACTACCGCGTGACGGTCAATGCCGCGCTGCCGTGCGTCGTCACCGTGACGTCGGGCGGCACGAGCCTGCATTCGCTCGCGTACGCGGGCGGCACGTTCAATACGACGCCCGAGACCGAGCTGATGCTGGTCTATCTCGCCGCCCAGCTCGGCACGAACACCGCCGCATTGATCGGCAATTTCCAGGGCAATCCGCGCTACCAGCAGGCGATGAACAGCCCGAACACCGTACAGGCCGCGCAATCGGCCGTGGTGACGAACCTGCAGCAGCGCTATTCGGTCACGCTCACGGCGCCGGCGTTCCTGACCACGTCGTTCACGGTCGGGCAACCGGGTGTCGACAGCGATCTCGTCGCGCTCGCGAAAGCCGGCGCGATCGACGCGAACGGGATGCCGGATCCGGCTGCGGTTTCGCTGCTCACGCAGGCCGGCGCGACGCATCCGCTTTGACAAGCGGCCGGCGGCGGGAAGAAGGTCGCCCGTTATTGCCTGGTATCACGCGTCAGGCGCGCGCTTCGGGCGCGTCGTCGGCCAGCAGCGCCCACCGTTCGTGGTCGCGCCATTCGCCGTCGATACGCAGATAGCGCGGAGAAAATCCCTCTTTCGTGAAGCCGAGCCGCCGAACCAGCGCAATCGACGCATGGTTGCCCGGCTGGATGTTCGCTTCGAGCCGATGCAGCCCGAGTTCGCCGAACGCGACACCGATCGCCGCGCGCATGGCGTCGGTCATCAGCCCCTTGCGGCTGAACGCCACCATCCCGTAGTACCCGAGATACGCGCTCTGGAACACGCCGCCGACGATCTCGTTGAGGTTCACCACGCCGACCACCGCCCCGGACGTGCGCTCGCGCGCGACGAAGCCGACGTTCGGCCCCGTCAGGCAGCGGCCGAACCACTGGTCGAATCCCGCCTGGTCGGTGAACGAGTCGACCCACGGCAGATGATGGCTCCGGCTCGCGCGATTGGCGGCGATCAGGTCGGCGGCGTCGGTTCGGGCGACGCGGTTCAGCAGAATCGGGTTCATGGGGCAGTCGACAGGCGGCATTTACGCGGCCTCCCCACGCCCGCACGCGACGGGCGCGGCCTCGGCCTGCTGCTGCGACAGGTACCGCAGCAGCTTGGTGACCATCCACACGACGATGCAGGACAGCGCGACGAAGAAGACCGCGAGCGGCGTCAGGACATGGATCGACACGAAACCGGCCAGCCCCATCATCGCGGACGACACGAGCAGCAGCGCGCATCCGAGGATCGCGCTCGTCAGGCCGGCGATATGCGGAAACAGCGAATTGCCCTTGGCCATCAGCGTCGGGTACATCGCGCCCGCGCAGAAACCCATCACGAGCACCGGCGTCGCGAGCGTCCACACGCGCAGCCCGACGGTCAATGCCAGCACCAGCATCGCGACCGACGCCCCCGCCATCACACGTGCGCCGATACGCAGCCGTTGTTCGGCACTCGGCAGCCCGCGGCCGTGAATGCGGTTCGACAGCCCGCCGAGGAAATACATGAGCCCGATGCCGAGCGCGAGATAACCGAAGAAGGTCGGCGGCTTGTGCAGCGTGGTCTGCACCATGAACGGCCCGACGATGTTGAACACCAGCAGGATGCTGTAGCACAGCCCCTGTGCGAGGAAGCAGCTCTGGAACACCGGGCTCGCCAGCACCTTGCCCGCGTTCGTCATCAGCGTGCGCGGCTCGAGATGCACCGGCTTCGGCAAGGTTTCGCGGTATCGCCACAGCAGCGCCCACATCACCAGCGAGTACACCAGCAGGAACACGAGGCACGCGCGCCAGCCGAACCATTCCTGCAGGTGCGCGCCGATCACCGGCGCGATGATCGGCGCGAGCCCCCACGCGATCGACATGTACGTGAACGCGTGCATCAGCGCCTGCCCGGAGAACGAATCGGTGATGATCGCCTTCGCGAGCAGGTTGGTGGTCGCGATCCCGAAACCCTGCAGGCAGCGCGCCAGCACGAACGTCTCCAGGTTCTGCGCGCCGAGCGACAGCAGACAGCCGATTGTGTAGATCACGAGCCCGAACGCCAGCACGCGCTTGCGCCCGTATGCGTCGGCGACCGGCCCGAAGATGAGCTGGCCGAGCGCGTAGGCGGCCATGTAGCCGGACACGCTCGACTGGATCGCCTGCGGCGTGGTCGCGAACGACCGTGCCATGTCGGGCAGCGCAGGCACGTAGATGTCGATTGCAAGCTGGCCCGCAGACGCGAACAGGCAGATCAGGAACAACAGGAAACGCGGCGAGTTCGACTCGCGCGCGGGAGTGAGCGTGGCGTTCATGACGACTGGGGAGGATGTCGGACAGCGGTGACGCGGTCGTGCGATGTTCGAACCGCGAACACCCGTGCGTCATGTCGAATGCCGTATTGTGCCTGTTGTCGCGTCATGCCGCCGGATTCCCCTGGCACGGACGAGGTTGAATGCCGATTGCGGCATACCCGGAAATCCGCTACGGGCATTGCAGCGGCCACTTCAGGCCGCTTCCGGCCGCTTGAATCCTGAGACTTGGGCCGGTACCTCGAGCGTCCCCGGCGACACCGGTCGCGCGCGGCCCGGAGATCAAGACCTGATGCTGTTCCAGCCACTTGCCTTCCAAACCGCAACCGCCGGCACGCACCGGCGGTTTTTCATTACCGAATGTCGATCAGCACCGCATCCGGTCAATACTGCGCCTGATCCGTCGGATTCCTGAACAGCTGCTTCATCTCCGCCGACAGCGGATAGTTGAGGCTCACGCCTTTCGGCGGGATCGGCTGCGTGAACCATTGGTCGTAGAGCTTCTCGGCCGCGCCCGACGTCTGCATCTTCGCAATCACGCCGTCGACCACGCGCTTGAACGCCGGATCGTCCCTGCGCATCATGCACGCGTAATTCTCGTGAACCAGCGGCGTGCCCGTCACCGTATACGCGCCCGGGTTGCGATCCTTCGCGATCTCGCCGTACAGCAACGGCTCGTCCATCACGAACGCCACCGCGCGCCCGGTCGTGACGTTCATGAACGCTTCGGCGTGATCCTTGGCGCTGATGATCGTCATGTTCATCGCCTTCTCTTCGTTGAGCTTGCGCAGCAGGCGCTCGTCCGACGTGCCGGCCGTCGTCGCGACCGTCTTGCCGGCCAGGTCCGCGAAATCCTTCACGCCCGAATCCTTGCGCGTGCTGAAGCGGATGCCATAAAGAAAGATGCTGTTCGAGAACGCGGCCTGCTTCTGCCGTTCGAGCGTGTTCGTCGTCGATCCGCATTCGAAATCGATCGTTCCGTTCTGCAGCAGCGGAATCCGGTTCTGCGACGTGATCGGGATCTCCTTCACCGAGAGGTTCGGCAGGTTCAATTCCGTCTTCAGCTGGTCGACGATGCGCGATGCGATGTCGCGCGAATAGCCGATGTTCTTCTGCTGGTTGTCCGAATACGAGAACGGCACCGACGATTCGCGAATGCCGAGCGACACGACGCCCGTGTCCTTGATCTTCTTCAGCGTGCCGGTGAGGGCCTGCGCGTGCGCGGTACCCGCCAGCGCACAGGACAGCGCGACGGCCAGCCAGCATAAGCGGCGATCCATGCTTTTCTCCTGACGAAACGTTGATCGAATCGCGATCCTACGCCCGACAAAATTCGCGTCGCATCAGGGAAAGCGTAAGCAACCTTCCACCGTGGCCGTGCATTGAAAGACGTTTGCCGTACCGCGCAAACCGGCCCCCGCCGCACATTTCGCCCGACCGGCCGCACGCGGGCTCACCCCGCCTTCTGTGCCATACGTTCCAAACACGTGTTCGTGCTGCGGCGCAGCAACGTAATCGTTTGCGCCAGCCCCGGTTTTTCTCGTGAAACGCACTCAAGAAGCCGCCGCGCCAGCCGTTACCCAGTGCATGGCGCGTCGCAGCAAGCTTGCCGCGGCCGCCAGACAAAAACGACAAGGTCCGGGTCAGCCGGACCAGCGCCACCGCCGGCACGACGGTTATCTACGAGGATCGAGTTTCAACATGAGAACCAAGCGTTTCAATCTTGCGCTGGCGCGCTCTGCACATGCGCGCATGCTCGCCGGCATGCTGTCCGCCGCCGCCCTCCTGCCCCTCGCCGGTTGCGGCGGCGGAGGCGGCGGCGACGGCAGCAACCCGTCTTCTTCCAACGCGGCGCCGGCACCGGCACCTGCCCCCGCCCCGACGCCCGCTCCCGGCACTCCGACGACCCCGCCCGCCTCGGCCGGCAACAATGCATGCGCGACGCAGCAGGCCGCCGTGCAGATGGCGGCGCAGGCCGCGCCGGCAGAAGCGCCGATCGATCACCTGATCGTCAAGCTGAAGACGCTGACGGCCACGCGCGCGATGGCGGCCATCGACAACGGGACGCGGCTCGACGCGGTCATCCAGCGCTCGATGACGCGCTGGACGGCACCGGTCGCCGGCAGTGCACGTGCCTATGCGAGCACGGTCGGGCAAGCCCCGGTGAACGTGCAGGTCGAACGGACGATCTCGAACGGCGCGGCCGTGCTGTCGCTCGGCCAGCGCATGGCAGCCACCGACGCAGCCGCGCTCGCGCAGGCGTTCGCGGCCGATTCGGACGTCGACTACGCGGAACCGGATCACCCGATGCAGATCCGCGACACGCCGAGCGATCCGCTCTACAACCAGCAGTGGTACCTGTCCGACCCGACCGCCGGCATCGACCTGCCGCCCGCATGGAACGTGACCAAGGGTTCGCCGACCGTCGTCACGGCCGTGCTCGACACCGGCTACCGGCCGCATGCCGACCTCATGGGCAACGTGCTGTCCGGCTACAGCTTCATCAGCAACGTCAACACCAGCAACAACGGCCTGACGCGCAACCCTGACGCAACCGATCCGGGCGACTGGGTCACGCAACAGGAACTCGACAACGCAAACGGCCCGTACTATCACTGCGCGAGCCAACCGAGCGACAGCAGCTGGCACGGCACGCGCGTGATGGGCGTGATCGGCGCGACCGCCAACAACGGCACCGGCATCGCCGGCGTGTCGTGGCTCAGCCAGATCCTGCCGGTGCGCGTGCTCGGCAAGTGCGGCGGCGTGACGAGCGACATCGCCGACGGGATGCGCTGGGCAGCCGGCATCCCGGTGAACGGCGTGCCGACGAATCCGCGCCCCGCGAAGGTCATCAACCTGAGCCTCGGCGGTGTCGGCGCGTGCAGCACGACGTTCCAGCAGGCCATCGACGACGTGACCGCGAAGGGTGTGACCGTCGTCGTCGCAGCCGGCAACGACGGCCTGTCGACCGGGCTCGACCAGCCTGCGAACTGCCGCGGCGTGATCAGCGTCGGCGCCACCGATGCGACCGGCCGCCGTGCGTCGTTCAGCAACTTCGGCGCCGATGTCTCGCTGAGCGCGCCGGGCGTCAACATCCTGTCGACGTCGAACACCGGCACCACGACGCCGGGCTCGGACACCTACGGCCTCGCGAACGGCACCAGTCTTGCGACGCCGCAGGTGTCGGGCGTCGCCGCGCTGATGCTGTCGGTGAACGGCACCCTCACGCCCGCGCAGATCCAGCAGAAGCTGCAAGGCGGCGCGCGCACGACCAAGCTCGCGGCCGGCACGTCGTGCACCGCGATGCCGGCAGGCTCGGGCATTGTCGACGCAGGGGCCGCCATCGCGGCAGCCGGCCAGTAACCCGCCCCTGCTTCCACGCGGCCGCGCGCATGCCGATCACGCATGCGCGCGGCCGTTTCATTCGCGGCAATCCGGGGCTGCGCCACGCACACATCACCCCGATCATGTTTCCCGAAATAACGACCGACAAAAGGGTTGACGCTTCGCACAGCGACCCATTACCATCGCTCCCGTCTAATTACATGGAGTGTTCTGTGAACACCGATGCGAGTTGTAGTTGGTGCCTGACCAACTTGACTGCTGCCTGAGGAAAACGCGCAGAGCCTCGTCTTCTGCCGCATCCCGGGAAGCAGGATGCGGCGCCCTTCCGGCCTGACCGGCCAGATCTCCCGCCGAATTTTCGATGTTGTCGAACGCACGCGCCGCGCCGTCGCGCGCGCGTTCGTGTTGCGCGCAGCGTCAGCCGCGTGCGCCTTCCGTTCGCGTGCCGTCCGGCCGCGCGCCTTCGTGCGCGCGTCGCCTTCGATCGCCCGTGCCGATTACCCGCAACCGACAGGAGTGCAGATGAACTCGGACGACAGTAGTCGATTACCGCTCGCCGGTGCGACGCCGCGCATCGCCCCTCCGGCCGCACCGCACGCGCCGGCGAGCGTTCCCGCCATCACCGATCCACAGCCGATCGCGCCTGACGCGACGCGGCGGGGAGCGCTCGTGCGTCGATAACGTCACGGTCGCTCCCCGCCCGCCGCCTCGTGCGCAAGGAGCGACTCATGACAACACGACACAACACCTCGCACAAGAAACAACGCGGCTTCATCAAGGCCGGCACCGGCCCGCAGAACGAACCGCGCATCATGCGCGCCGCGCAGGAAGCGGCCCGTCCGCTCGAAGACACGCTGAAGTCGCTGAACACCAGCACGCGCGGCCTCACCTACGACCAGGCCGCCGGCCGCCTGCAGCACGACGGCCCGAACGAAATCGCGCACGACAAGCCGCCGCACTGGACCCGCCAGCTGCTGCTCTCGTTCCACAACCCGTTCGTCTACGTGCTACTGGTGCTGGCCGCCATCAGCTTCTTCACCGACGTCTGGTTCGCCGCACCCGACGATCGCGACTACGTCGGCATGACGATCCTGCTGACGATGGTCACAATCAGCGCGCTGCTGCGCTTCGTGCAGGAATTCCGCTCGCTGCGCGCGGCCGAGAAGCTGAAGGCGATGGTCCGCACGACCGCGACCGTGCAGCGCGCGGTGACCGACACGTCCGAGCCGTCCCGCCGCGAGGTGCCGATGCGCGAAGTCGTGACCGGCGACATCGTGCACCTGTCGGCCGGCGACATGATCCCGGCGGACGTGCGCCTGCTCGCGTCGCGCGACCTGTTCATCAGCCAGGCCGTGCTGACCGGCGAGGCGCTGCCGGTCGAGAAGTACGACACGCTCGGCGCGGTCGCGGGCAAATCCGCCGGCACGCGCGCGGCCGGTGCGGCGACCGATACGTCGGCATCGTTGCTCGATCTCGAGAACGTCTGCTTCATGGGCACCAACGTCGTCAGCGGCACGGCGACGGCCGTCGTCGTCGCGACCGGCGAGGACACCTACTTCGGCTCGCTCGCGCGCAACGTCGTGAGCCACAAGCGCATCGAGACGAGCTTCGACCGCGGCGTCGCGAGCGTGAGCTGGCTGCTGATCAAGTTCATGTTCGTGATGGTGCCGATCGTGTTCATGATCAACGGTCTGACCAAGGGCGACTGGCTGAGCGCGCTCACGTTCGCGCTCGCGGTGGCCGTGGGCCTCACGCCCGAGATGCTGCCGATGATCGTCAGCGCGAACCTCGCGCGCGGCGCGGTCGCGATGGCGCGCCGCAAGGTCGTCGTGAAACGCCTGAATTCGGTGCAGAACTTCGGCGCGATGGACGTGCTGTGCACCGACAAGACCGGCACGCTCACGCAGGACAAGATCATCCTCGAGCATCACCTCGACCTGTCGGGCCACAAGAACGAGGACATCCTGCGGCTCGGCTGGCTGAACAGCTTCCACCAGAGCGGCCAGAAAAACCTGATCGACATCGCGGTCGTCGCACGTGCCGACGAGATCGGCGAGCGCGTGAAGCCGCAGGGCTACAAGAAGATCGACGAACTGCCGTTCGACTTCGTACGGCGCCGCCTGTCGGTCGTCGTCGAGGATACCCACGGCACGCACCTGCTGATCTGCAAGGGCGCGGTCGAGGAGATGCTGGCCGTCTCCACGCACGTGCAGGATGAAGACGGCGTGCGTCCGCTCGACTTCGTCGCGCGCAAGCGGCTGCTCGAACAGGCGAGCGCGTACAACGAGGACGGCTTCCGCGTGCTCGTGCTCGCGACGCGCACGATCCCGCGCGGCGACGAGCGCCAGCAGTACCGCACCGCCGACGAACACGACCTCGTCGTGCGCGGCTTCCTGACCTTCCTCGACCCGCCGAAGGAATCGGCCGCGCCGGCGCTCGCCGCGCTGCGCGAAAACGGTGTCGCCGTGAAGGTGCTGACGGGCGACAACCCGATCGTCACGATGAAGGTGTGCCGCCAGGTCGGCCTCGAACCCGGCAAGCCGATTCTCGGCACGGAGATCGAAGCGCTCGACGACGCGACGCTCGCGCAGGTCGTCGAACGCACGATCGTGTTCGCGAAGCTGACGCCGCTGCAGAAGGCACGCATCGTCAAGGCGCTGCAGGCGAACGGCCACACGGTCGGCTTCCTCGGCGACGGCATCAACGACGCCCCCGCGCTGCGCGACGCCGACGTCGGCATCTCGGTCGACAGCGGCGCCGACATCGCGAAGGAAACCGCCGACATCATCCTGCTCGAAAAGAGCCTGATGGTGCTCGAGGAAGGCGTGATCAAGGGCCGCGAGACGTTCGGCAACATCCTGAAGTACCTGAACATGACCGCGAGCTCGAACTTCGGCAACGTGTTCTCGGTGCTCGTCGCGAGCGCATTCCTGCCGTGGGAGCCGATGCTCGCGACGCAGCTGCTCGTGCTGAACCTGATCTACGACACGTCGCAGATGCTGCTGCCGTGGGACAAGATGGACCCCGAGTTCCTGAAGAAGCCGCGCAAGTGGGAGGCCGGCAACATCAGCCGCTTCATGCTGTGGGTCGGGCCGACGTCGTCGGTGTTCGACATCACGACGTACATCCTGATGTGGACGGTATTCGGCGCGGGTGCGATGTATCACCTGAACGGCGGCGCGGGCGGCCAGATCGTGATGAACTCGGGCTGGTTCATCGAGAGCCTCGTGTCGCAAACGCTCGTCGTGCACCTGCTGCGCACGCAGAAGATCCCGTTCCTGCAGAGCACGGCCGCGCTGCCGGTGCTGCTGTCGACGTTCACCGCGATCGCGATCGGCTGCTGGCTGCCGTTCTCGCCGTTCGCGGAGTCGCTCGGCTTCATGCACCTGCCGGGCACCTTCTGGCTGTGGCTCGCCGCGACGATGGTCGGCTATATCCTGCTCGCGCAGATCGTCAAGACGATCTACGTGCGCCGCTACAAGCAGTGGTTCTGATGGTCCAGGCCTGAAGCCGGCCGGCCCGCGCGCTTCGTCGTGGGCCGGCCTGCTCGCCATGCACGACACAGGTGATGCAATGAAGAGAATGCTTCCGCTCGCAGCCGCGAGCGCCCTCCTCGCGCCGTTCGATGCCCTCGCCACCCATCCGCTCGTCAGCGACGACACGGGCACGCAGGGCAACGCGAACTGGCAGTTCGAGTTCAACGCCGAGGAAACCTCGAAACAGGAAGAAAACGGCCGCCACCAGCTGTGGAACGCGACGCTCACGCGCGGGTTCGGCGAACGCGTCGATCTCTACGTGAACGTGCCTTACACGCATCTGCAAACGCGGACCGACGAGAACGGTGCGGGAATCGGCGATGTCGAGATCGGCATGAAATGGCGGTTCGTCGAACGCGGCCCGCTGTCGATCGCGCTGAAGCCGAAACTGACGACGCCGACCGGCAACGACCGGCGCGGGCTCGGCACCGGCCGCGCGGGTGCCGGCGCAACGCTGCTCGGACAGCTCGACGTCGCGCGGTTTTCGTTCCTCGCGAATGCGGGCATGACGTACCAGCCGAATCGCCAGGGCGACCTGACGTCGATCTGGGCCGTGTCGGGCGCGGCGATCTACAAGGCGACCGACAAGCTGCAGATCGTGGCCGACATCGGCACGTCGCGCAACACGGAGCGCGGCGCCGGCGCGAATCCCGCGTTCGCGATCGCGGGCGCGATCTATTCGCCGAAGCCGTGGCTCGATCTCGACATCGGCTATCGGCGCGGGCTGAACGACCAGACCTACGATCATTCGGTGATGGGCGGCGTCACGGTGCGGTGGTGACACGCAGGTGTGCGGCATCGAACCGCATACCGAACCGCCAGACGACGGGCCGCTTCCAGCGGCCCGTTTTTCATTGCGTGTCGTTCGCGCCGAACAGTTGCGCGCACACGGCGCGCCCTTCGTCGGTCAGCGCGGCGCTGCCGGTGCCGTCTTCGTTCAGCGTCGTCGCACTCAGGCCCGCGGCGTCGAGCTGCGTCAGCACGCGGCGCAGCGTGCTCATCGGCAGTTGCGTGCGTTTCGCGATCTTCGGCAACGACCAGGTCTTGCCGGCCGGATCGCTCGCGGCGTCGTTCAGCGTTGCGAGCGTCGCGACGAGTGCGGGATCGAGCGGGGATTCGTCGGATTCTGAGGTCATCGGTTCGGTCCGTAGCAGACAGGTATTCGTTCGCGCATTCAGCGCCGATTGCGGAGACTATATCGCTTCGCCCGTCAGGCGTCCTTGATCGCGGCACGCATGAACGACACGAAGCGCGTGGTCACGGGATCGTCGCGATCCGACCGCCACGCAAGCCCGACGCGCCACTTTGCATCCCGGCCATCGAGCGGCAGCACCGTCGCATCGCGCAGCAGGTACTGCGCGCGCGACGGAATGAACGCGACGCCGACACCGGCCGCGACCGACGTCAGCACCGACTGCACGTCCTCGGCCTGCTGTGTCACGTGCGGCACGAAGCGGCGCTCGACGCACCATCGATCGATCTGCGCGGCGAGCCCCGGGCCCCGCGCACGCTGCAGCGCGATGAAGCCGATCTCGTTGAGCACGTCGAGATCGGCCGGCACGCGCTTGAAGCCGAGATGCGGCGGCACCGCCAGCGCGAGCCCCTCGTCGATCACCTTGAACGACGACAAACCTTCGTCGGACGGCAGGCGCAGAAACCCAGCATCGAGCTTGCCCGCGCGCAGCCGGCGTGTCTGCTCGGACGACGACAGGTCGCTCAACGTGACCGCAATGCCCGGATTGCGGCGACGAAACTCCGCGACCCGCTTCGGCACGATCGTCAGCACCGACAGGCAAATGCCGAGCCGCAGATGCCCGCGCTGCCCGCTGGTCGCCTCCCGCGCGCGCGCGAGGATCTCGTCGGCATCGCGCACGAGCGCCTGCGCATCGGGCAGGAAACGCTCGCCGAACGGCGTCAGCTCCGCGCCGTGCCGCCCGCGCTCGAACAGCTTGCCGCCGAGGCTCGCCTCCAGCGCGCCGATCTGCTTGCTCAGTGCCGGCTGGCTCATGTGCAGCGCATCGGCCGCGCGGCTGAAATGGCACAGCTCGGTGACGGTCAGGAACGTACGCAGCAGTTTCAATTCCATTCTTAAAAGGAATCGTAACGATTGAAACATTCATTTTACCGATCGAATGCAATGACGTTCAATACGGGCATGCCCTTCCCGGAACCGACTGTCATGCCCCTCGATCATGCCGCCGACTGCGTGGCCGACCAGCCGTGCGATACGGCCGTCGCGAACGAACGCACCGCCGCGGCCGATACGCGCGCGCCGAAACGTCGTGCCGAACGCAGCGACGGACGCAGCCGCCGTTTTCGCTTCGGCGATGCGCTCGACGACCCGCCGCCGCGCGTGGTAACAGGGTCGATCGCGATCAGTTTCGCGGTCGTGTCGCGGCGGAACTGGCCGCGTTAAGCGGTATCGGCCGCGCAAAGCCCCGTCATGTCGATCCGATACACGTTGCCGTCCGTGCCGACAACGTACAGCGCACGACCACGGCCGACCGCGCGTGCCACACCCACAGGCGCCGAGTCACCATTCAGCATGCGATACGCGCGTACCACCCGTACCTGGCCATCGGTGCCCAGACGCACGAGCTGCAACACGTCGCGATCGCCGTATGCCCCGCACAACAGCGCCACGAACCCGCCGTGTTGCGCTTGGTCTTCCATCACCGCGAACGCGTGACTGCCCTTGACCGGAATACGCCACGACGCAACAGGCTGCCGGTCGCGCAAGTGGACGAGCGCGAATTCGCTGTAGTAATACAGCCAGACGTCGTGGTCACCTTGAACGTTGAGCGCATAACAATCGTCGATCGGACCCAGCCCCTCGGGCGGCGAGAACGCATGAAGCAGCTCGCCGCGCCGGCTCCAGGCCACCAGTCCGGACACCCCGACCGGCGCCCTCCAGCCGAAATTGCCGAAGACACCCTCGTCGAAATAGGACGTCCAGATTTCCCCCGTGCCCGTGACCTGCACGGACTGGATGCCGTCGCCCAGCAGTATTTCTCCGCAACGCGTGCCGTCGCGGCGATAGAGGCGGCCGTTCAGGTCGAAGTCGTCCGGCCCGCGATAGCAGGATCGACAGCAAACCAGCAGCAGATCGTCTCCCACCGGCTGGATCTCGTGAATATCGAACGGTTCGTTGTCGACGACGAGATCGAGCAGCGTTTCGCCGTCCCGCCACGCAATCAAGCGATAGCGCCGCGCAGCCGACGGTGTCGTGATCGCGAACGAAGCGCCGTCGGAGCGTGTCCGGTCGTCGAGCGATTCCAGTGCAAATGCCGTGTACAACGCATCGTCCGCGCCGACGTTGAAGGCAACGAGTTCACCTGTCGCGGACAGGCTGCCGATCGATGCAAGCGGCAGCACGGGCAGCGCGTGCGGTTGGCGGGACATGGGTTCTCCTGACGATGGGCTCGCCATCTTGCCGGCCGTACCATCGTTTGTCACGCCGGCGCGACATATCGACGCAAAACGCGGCACACCGCAACGGCAGCCGGCAAAACAGCGCGCCGACGGCCGGCTGCTATCGTCATCCTCCCGCGAACGACCTTATAATTTCCCGCACCCGCTGACCGCCCATGCATTCCGCGCCGCCACCTCGCGCGTGGAAAGGAGACTTTCGCTTGACCGGCCTCATCGCGCGCGTGCCTCGCGCCCGGACCACGCTGATCCTCGCTCTCTCGTTCCTGCTGCTCGCGTTCGCCGCGAACGCGTCCGCGCAGCGCGCGCAGCCGCATCGCACCGCGCAGGCCCACGCGCATCCGCACAAGAAAGCCGTCAAGAAGAAACCCCACCGCAAGCACAAGGCGGTCAAGCATCGTCGCCCGAGTGCGAGGCATCAGACGATCAAGCGTCACGCCGCCCCGGCCCCGCATCGCCGCGCGAAGCGCACGACCGCCGTCCGCCCGCGCCCGGCCGCCGCGAAACCGCGCCTGATGGCAAGCTGCGGCTACACCCCGCGCGCGGTCAATGCCCTGCATTCGCGTGCGGCCTACGTGCTCGACGTCGACTCCGGCACGCCGCTGCTGGCGCGCAACGCACGTTCGGTGCGGCCGATCGCGTCGATCTCGAAGCTGATGACGGCCGTCGTCGCGCGCGACGCCGACCGTCCACTGAACGGCGTGCTGCGCGTCACCGCGCGCGACCGCGACACGATCAAGTTCACCGGCTCGCGCCTGCAGGTGGGCTCGGAACTGTCGCGCCGCGAGATGTTCCACATCGCGCTGATGTCGTCGGAAAACCGCGCGGCCGCCGCGCTGAGCCGCGACTATCCGGGCGGGCGCGCCGCGTTCGTCAACGCGATGAATCGCGAAGCGCGCCGGCTCGGCATGCACCATACACACTTCCGCGAGCCGACCGGCCTGTCGCCGCACAACGTGTCGACGGCCGAGGATCTCGCGAAGCTCGTCGGCGCGGCGGCGCAGGACCCGCTGATCCGCTATTTCTCGACGGATACGTCGACCACCGTGCGCCCGGGCGACGGCGAGCTGGTGTACGTGAATTCCGACCCGCTCGTCCGCTACCGCCGCCTGCCGATCCGGCTGCAGAAAACCGGCTTCATCAACGAGTCGGGGCACGGCGTCGTGATGCGCATGCGTGTGAAGGGCCGCCGCGAAACGGTCGTGCTGCTCGGCGCACCGACGCGTGCGGGCGTCTCGAGCGATGCCATCAAGATCCATCGCTGGCTGTCCTGCTCGATCCAGTGAGCGCGCGGGCGGCCGGCGCAGTCACCTACGGGAGCGCAGCCATGCAGGACGAATACCGCTTCAACGCATTTGGCCGTCTACTCGCCGTCGTGCGCAAGAACGACCGCTGGGCCGTGTTCGATCTCGGCACCGAAGGCAAGCGACGCGCGGCCAACCTGCACATTCCGTCCGCGCTCGCCGCCGACGAACTCGCGCAATACCTCGGCGACCTGCTGCACGAGAGCGCGACCACGAGATACAACGAGGTCGTACCGGTCCCGCTCCGCCGCGCGTAACCGCACACCCGGCCGTACCTCGAACCGGCGGTCAATTCGACAGTTAAACTTGCAAGTTTAGCTGTCGTGTTCTATGATCCGCCGCATGAACCCTCCACGCAAATCCGGCGTTTCCGCCGATATCGTCGCTGCCGACCTGACCCTCGCGGTCGGCCAGCTGGTCCGCCGGCTCCGCTCCGAGATCGAATCCGATGGGCTCGGCATGTCCCAGACGAGCGCGCTCGCGCGACTCCAGCGGCACGGGCCGATGACGACCGCCGATCTCGCGCGCGCCGAAGCGATGAAGCCTCAATCGATGAAGGCGATTCTCGCGAGCCTCGAGGAAGACGGTCTCGTCGAGCGCGAACCGCATCCGACCGACGGCCGCCAGATCCTGTTCCGGCTGACCGCGGCCGGCCTCGACGCACGGCTCAAGCGCAACGCCGCCAAGCACAAGTGGCTCGGCGCCGCGATCGAGCAGCTCGACCCCGCAGACATCGACACGCTCGCCGCCGCAATCCCGCTGATCCGCCGCATCGGCGAGCAGTGAACCCGGCCCGCGCGCCTCGCAGCATTCGCGCGCACGGCTTTCCTCGTCCCTTCCACGGAGCCCCCAGCATGAGCGCAACCCGTCTCGACACGAACACGGCACTCGTCGTCATCGACCTGCAGAAAGGCATCGTCGCCCTCCCCACCGCGCACCCGGTCGAGCCGGTGGTCGCACACAGCCGCGCGCTGCTCGACGCATTCCGCAGCCGCGGCCTGCCGGTGGTGCTCGTCAACGTCGCCGGCGTTGCGCCGGGCCGCACGCAGCAGCAGGCGCGCACCGGTGTGCTGCCCCCCGACTGGACCGAGCTCGTCCCCGAACTGAACCGTCAGCCCCGCGACCACGTCGTGACGAAAAAGACCTGGGGCGCGTTTACCGGCACCGGCCTCGACGCGCACCTGAAGGCGGCCGGCGTCACGCAGATCGTGCTGGCCGGCGTCGCGACGAGCATCGGCGTCGAGTCGACCGCACGGCAGGCGCACGAACTCGGCTACAACGTCACGCTCGCCATCGACGCGATGACCGACCTCAACGCGGACGCGCATGCGAACAGCGTCGAGCGCCTGTTCCCGCGCCTCGGCGAGACGGGCACGACGCAGGACATCGTCGCGCTGCTCGACCGGCGCGGCGCGTGAGCGGCGAACGCGTGCAGCCGGCGCCGCGCCGCGCGGCCGGCCGGCTCGATCCGTCGATCTGGAAGGTCGGCGCGGTCGCCACGCTCGGCTCGCTGCTGTCGCAGCTCGACGCGACGATCGTCAACGTGTCGCTGTCGAGCCTCGCGACCGACCTGCACGCGAGTCTCGCGACGATCCAGTGGGTGACGAGCGGCTACCTGCTCGCGCTGACGCTGGTGCTGCCGCTGAACGGCTGGCTCGTCGACCGGATCGGCGCAAAGGCGCTGTATCTGTGGTGCTTCTCCGCGTTCACGCTCACGTCCGCCCTGTGCGGGCTCGCATGGTCCGCGCCGTCGCTGATCGCCTTCCGCGTGCTGCAAGGGGTCAGCGGCGGGCTGCTCGCGCCGATGGCGCAGATGATGATCGCGCGTGTCGCCGGCCAGCAGATGGCGCGTGTGATCGGCTATGCGGCCGTGCCCGTGCTGCTCGCGCCGATCCTCGGCCCGGTCGTGGCCGGCGCGATCCTGCAACACGCGTCGTGGCGCTGGCTGTTTCTCGTGAACCTGCCCGTCGGCGTGCTGGCGCTCGCGCTGGCCGCGCGGTTCCTGCCCGCCGACCGCGACGACGCGCAACGGCGCACGCTCGACTGGGTCGGCCTCGCCCTGCTGTCGCCGGGGCTCGTGCTGTTCCTGTACGGCATCGAGCGGATCAACGAAGCGCCCGGCATCGCGGCGATCGTCGTGTCGGCGCTGTTGCTCGCCGCGTTCCTGCGGGTCGAGACGCGCAACGGCGACGATGCGCTGATCGACCTTGCGCTGTTTCGCGGCAAGGTGTTCGGCGCGGCCGCGTCGACGCAGTTCCTGTCGAACGGCGCGCTGTTCGCGGGCCAGATGCTGATTCCTGTGTTCCTGATCCAGGCGTGCGGGCGCACGCCCGGCGAAATGGGCTGGCTGCTCGCGCCGATGGGCCTCGGCATGCTCGTCACGTATCCGTCGATGGGCGCGCTGACGAGCCGGTTCGGCGTGCGCCGGCTGGCCTCGGCCGGCGCGTTGCTCGCACTCGCCGCGACACTGCCGTTCGTGTTCCTCGCGCTGACCGGCTACGATCCTTACCTGCTCGTGCCGGCGCTGTTCCTGCGCGGCATGGGCCAGAGCGCGATCGGCGCGCCGTCGATCGCCGCCGCGTATGCGTCGGTCGAGCGCCGCAACCTGCCGATGGCGACGACCTCGCTCAATATCGTGCAGCGTCTCGGCGGCCCGACGTTCACCACCGTGTGCACGCTGTTCCTCGCATGGCGGCTGCAGGTCGAATCGGCGGCGGGCGGCGGCACGCCGGCGAACGCGTATGCGTGGGCCTTCGGCCTGCTTTGCGTGCTGCACGCGGCAAGCGTCGTCACGACGCTGCGCCTGCCGTTGTGGTCGGCCGGTGCGGGCGGGCAGCCGGCCGGCACCGCGCGCGCCGGTTCGCGCTGACCTTCGGGCGGCCGCACGACACGTGCGGCCGCCCCGCTACGGCAGCCACATCGGCACGATCGAGATCACGAGCAGCACGCCGAGCGCCGCATTCAGGCAGTGCCACTGCCGCTCCGTGCGCAACACCCGCGCGAACAGCAGCCCGGCGAAACACCAGAGCGACAGCGACGCCATCGCGGCCACGCCGAACGCCAGCCCGAGCAATATGCCGAGCCGGGCCGGGCCGGACGCGAGCGCGGCGAACGACGCGGCCGCGCCGAGCGTCATCGCCCAGCCTTTCGGGTTGTGCCAGAGCATCCAGACGCCGCTGAGGAAACCCTGCGGGCGGTGCACCTCGGCATCCAGCCGCGGCTTGCCGCCGCGCCCGATGCGCACGGCCAGCCACACGAGGTACACCGAACCGACCGCCTTCATCACGAGTTGCAACGCGGGCAGCGCAAGCAGCACGCCGCCGAGCCCGGCCGCCGCCGCCGCGGCCATCGACGCCAGGCCGGCCGCGATGCCCGCCATCATCGGCAGCGAACGCCGATAGCCGAAATGCGCGCCCGAGGCAGTGGCGAGCGTCGTCGCGCCGCCCGGCGTCACGGTGGACACGATCACGAACAGCATCAGCGGCAGGTAGTCTCGGAACGGCACGGAAGCTCCCGGTTGGCGTCGTCGAAGCCCTGTTTTACGCGCGATCCCGCCATTACGACAGCGAAAGCTTTTTATGCCTGTCATTAGCGTTCATAATGCGCCGCATGGCACGTCATCTCGACATCGCGCTGCTGCGCGCCTTCGTCACGGTCGCCGATCATCGCAGCATGACGGCGGCCAGCCGCGCGCTGCACCTGACGCAAGGCGCGATCAGCCAGCAGGTCGCACGGCTCGAAACGCTGTCCGGCCCGCTGTTCATCCGCGAGCACCGCAACCTGCTGCTCACGGCGGACGGCGAGCGGCTGCTCGGGCAGGCGCGCCGGCTGCTCGCCGTGCACGATGCGCTGCTGGCCGACATGACGGCCGGCGCGGTCGACGGCACCGTGCGCCTCGGCGCGCCGCAGGATCTCGTCGGCACCTGCCTCGCGCCGATCCTGAAGAGCTACGCGCAGGCGCATCCGCAGGTCGCGCTCACGCTCGTGTGTGAGGCGTCGCCGGAGCTGCACCGGGGGCTCGCGCAGGGCGAACTCGACGTCGCGCTGATCGAGGCGCCGGTCGGGCCGTCACGCGGCGAGTGCATCGCCGTCGACCGCCTGGTCTGGGTCGGTGCGAAAGGCGGCACCGCGTACCGGAACACGCCGCTGCCCGTATCGATGGTCGCGCCGACCTGCGCGTTCCGCCCGACAGTGCTCGACGCGCTGCGCGGCTGCGATCGCGCGTGGCGCACCGTGTTCGAGAACGGCAGCATCGACGCCACCACCGCGACCGTGCGCTCCGACCTCGCCGTCACCGCCTGGCTCGCGTCGACCGTGCCGGCCGACCTCGACATCCTGCCGGCCGGCAGCGGCCTGCCCGCGCTGCCGAACTTCGCGATCAACCTTCATCTGCCGCGCGGCCAGCACACGCCGGCCGCGACGGAACTCGCGCGCCACCTGCGCAACGGCTTCGCGCGCCTGCGCGCGGCCGCCTAGCGCGGGCCGACGCTACACGGTGCCCGGCTCCTGCGGCGCCGGCGTCGTGCCGGCGGCCTCGAGCGCCTGGTGCAGCGTCGGGAAGATGCACGACGCGCCGACGATCTCCGTGATCCGGTGACGATCCATGTCCGCGCGCAGGTAGCGGTTGACACGCCCGAACAGCACGCCGATCCCGCGCGCGTGCAGCATCCTGACGAGATCGGTCAGCGTACGCGCAGCCGAATAATCGATGTCGGTGACCGCCCCCGCATCGATGACGAACCAGCGCGCCGGCACCGGCGCCGCATCGACGAGCTCGGTCACTTCGGCGGCGAACAGGTGATCGTTCGCGAAAAACAGGTCGGAGCCGAACCGGTAGACGATCAGCCCCGGCGCCGTCATCGCGCCCCGCCGCGTGGGCACCGGCTGCCACCTGCCGTTCCCTTCGACCGGTTCGAGCACCATCGTGTGCGGCTGGTAGCTGTGGCGCACGTGCCGCATCAGCGACAGCGCGACGGCCAGCAGGATGCCGTGCTCGACGCCGACCGTCACGACGGCCACGGCCGTGACCAGCGCGAGCGTGAACTCGCCGGGGCTTTCCTTGCGGATCGCGGCGAGGCTGCGCACGTTGATCAACCCGAGCGCGATCGTGAACACGATGCCGGCCAGCACCGCATGCGGCAGATACTGCAGCGTCGTGCTGAAGAACAGCAGGACCACCGCCACCACCGCCGCAAACGCGAGATGCCCGATCTGGCTGCGCACGCCCGCGCCGTCGGCCATCGCCGTCTGCGTCGGGCTGCCGTTGACGACGAACGCGCCGCCCACCGCCGCCGCGGCGTTCGCGGCCGCGAGGCCGAGGATGTCGGCATTGGTATCGACGTCCTCGCGATACTGCTGCGCGAACACGCGCGCGGCGGCCGCGCTCTGCGCAATGATCATCACGAAACACGACGCGGCGACCGGCACGAGATCGAGGAACTGCTGCCACGTGACGGACGGCCAGCGCAACGGCGGCAGCCCGCCCGCGACCGGCCCGAGCACCGCGATGCCGTGTGCGGCGAATCCGAACGTGCCGCTCGCCGCGATGCTGCCCGCGACCGCGATCATCGGCATCGGCACGCGCGGCAGGAACCGCTTGCCGGCGAGAATCGCGACGACGACGAGCGCCGCGAGCGCAACCGTCGGCCGGTTCGTGTGGACGAGATGCGTGACGACGTAGTCGAGCTGCGCCAGGCTGCGCGACGCCGGGTACGGCACGGCCAGCCCGAGCATGTCGCCGAGCATCGCGATCGACACCTGCACGCCGACGCCGGCGAGAAAGCCGACCAGCACCGTGCGCGACAGGAAATCGGCGAGAAAACCGAGCTTGAAGATGCGCGCGAGCAGCAGCATCGCGGCGGTCAGCAGCGCGACCATGCCGGCCAGCGCCACGTATTCGGCGCTGCCGGCCGGCGCCATCGACGACAGCCGGCTCGCGAAGATCGTCGCGGTCGCGGAATCGGCGGCCACCACCAGATGCCGCGACGCGCCGAAGATCGCGAACGCGACGAGCGGCAGGCACACCGTGTAGAGGCCCGTGACGGCCGGCATGCCGGCGATGCGCGCGTAGCCGAGCACCTGCGGGATGTCCATCGACGCGAGCGAAATGCCCGCGAGAATGTCGCGGACGGTCCCGCCACGGCGGATCGGGAGGATGCCTTTCAGCAGCCGCACGCCTGGCGGGCGGCTTTCGTTGGAATCTTGCATGCGTGAAGTGCGTGAATACGGGGTGGCGTGGTTCGCGAAGTCGTTCGCGCATCGTGCCCCCGGCAGGCATCGCATGGCAAGTGCGCGAAGGCGGCACGTGTCGCTCACCGTCGACGGATGGCCCGCGCGCGAAGGCGAACGGCACGTCGACAACCCTGCGACGCCCGCATGATTGCATGGATCGCCGTGCACGCGCATTGAAGCGCGCAGGCCCGCCGCAGCGGCGTCGCGCCGATTCCGGACGAACCGGCGGCGCATCCGGCAAGCTACGCGCGCACCGGCTTGCGGTGACGCGCTTTCGTCACTCGCCCTCACCCGATTGCAGAGGAGACCTGCGCAATGGTGAGCCGATCCGGGAGCCGCGCGCCGCGCGTTCACGGCGACGTGCCTGGAACCCGATGGCACAATCACGGTCCCTTTCATGCGCCCTTCACCGGGCGCGCGCCGCGCCGCGGCGCCGGTTCAACGCACGAGAAGGCCCCTGTTTGCCCCTATGACCCTGAACGAATCCTGGTTTGCGCCGCTCGTCGGCATCCTCATCCTGCTCGCCGCCGCCGGCGCGATCACCGCCGTCGTCCATTTCCTGCTGTTCCGCGTGGTCGCGCGGCTCGCGCGGCTTTCCGCCACGCGCGTCGACGACGCGCTGTTCGAGTTCGGCGCATTCAAATGGCTGAACCGCATCGTCCCGTTCGTCGTGATCAAGCTCGGGCTCGGCGCGGTGCCCGGCATTCCCGATACGGCCGCGCAGGTCGCCGACAAGGTGCTGTTCGCGCTGATCGTGTTCCTCGTGACGATGACCGTGAGCGCGACGCTTTCGGCGCTCGAACACGCGCATCGCACGTACCAGCGCGACCAGCCGCGCCTGTCGCTGAAAGGCGCGATGCAGCTCGTCAAGCTCGTGATGTTCATCACGGCCGCGCTCGTCGTGATCGGCGACGCAACCGGCAAGCAGATCGGCCTGCTGCTGTCCGGCATCGGTGCGATGTCGGCGGTGCTGATGCTGATCTTCAAGGACACCCTGCTCGGCCTCGTCGCGGGCGTGCAGCTGTCGTCGAACGACATGCTGCGGATCGGCGACTGGATCACGATGCCGTCGGCCGGTGCGGACGGCACGGTCATCGACATCACGCTGAATACCGTCAAGGTCGCGAACTTCGATCACACGATCATCACGGTGCCCACGTGGAAACTGATCACCGAGAGTTACCAGAACTGGCGCGGAATGACCGAGGCAGGCGGGCGCCGCATCAAGCGCGCGCTGTTCGTCGACGCGACGAGCGTGCGTTTTCTTTCGAACGACGAGATCGAACGGCTCGAACGCCTGACGCTGCTGAAGGACTATCTCGAGGACAAGGTCGACGCGATCGAGCAATGGAACGGCACGCTCGGCGCGGCCGGCGACTGCCCGGCGAACCGCCGCCAGCTGACGAATCTCGGCACGTTCCGCGCGTATGTCGCGAACTACCTGAAGGGCCATCCGCGCATCCGCCGCGACATGACCTGCATGGCGCGGCAACTGCCGCTCACGGCCGAAGGCATTCCGCTCGAACTGTACTGCTTCACCGACACGACGACCTGGGTCGACTATGAAGCCATCCAGTCCGACCTGTTCGATCACCTGATCGCGGTGCTGCCGGAATTCGGGCTGCGCGTGTACCAGCACCCGTCGGGCTTCGACATGCGGCAGATGGCCGGCGTCGTGCAAGCCGGGCAAGCCGGGCTGCAGGCGCCGCACGCGGGATGACGCGCGACACGGCGGCCGGCCATCGGCCGCCTGCCGCCGGGCATGGCGGCACTCACCTCACCGCGCCGCGCACTCCGACGCGAGCCGCCCGAGCACCTTCAGCGCATCCTCGATCTGCCGCGACCACGGATAGCTGTAGTTGAGCCGGATGAAATGCCGGTAATCGGTGCCGGCCGAGAACATGTGCCCGGGCCCGACCGTGATCCGCTCCGCGAGGGCCAGCGCATACAGTTTCATCGCGTCGACCTGCTTCGGCAGCTCGACCCACAGCACATACCCGCCCTGCGGCTGCGACAGCCGCGTGCCTTCCGGAAAGAAGCGCCGCACCATCGCGCTCATCAGGCTCGCCTGCTGCGCATACAGCTTGCGCATGCGCCGCAGGTGAAAGTCGTAGCCGTCGTGCTTCAGGTACTCGGCGATCGCGAGCTGCTCGATCGCGGGCGTCGCGAGCGTGTTCAGGAATTTCAGCTTCTCGACCTGGTCGCGGTAGCGGCCCGGCATCGCCCAGCCGATCCGGTAGCGCGGCGACAGGCTCTTCGTGAACGACGCGCAATGCAGCACGAGCCCGTCGCGGTCGAACGACTTCAGTGCGCTCGGTGTCGTGTCGCCGAAGTGCAGCTCGTGATAGACATCGCTCTCGATCGCCGGCACATCGTGCTTCGCCAGCAGCTCGACGAGCGCGCGCTTGCGCGCGTCGGGCATCTGGAAGCCGAGCGGATTCTGGAAATTCGGCATCACCATGCACGCGGCGATGCGCTCGCGTTCGAGGATTCGTTCGAGCGCGTCGAGATCGATGCCGTCACCCGGGTGCGTCGCGACTTCCAGCGCACGCATGCCCATCCGCTCGATCGCGTGCAGCATCGCGTAGAACGTCGGCGACTCCACCGCGATCGTGTCGCCCGGCCGCGCGACGGCCTGCAGGCACAGGTTGATCGCCTCGGTCGCGCCGATCGTCACCACGATCTCGCCGGGTTCGACCGCGATCCCGCGCTCCGCGTAGCGCCGCGCGATCTGGCGGATCAGCTCCTGGTTGCCGGGCGGCAGATCGTCGATCACGCCCCAGCGGGTGCGGCGGCGGCCGATCGTCTGCGCATAGCGCGCGAGACGCTGCACCGGAAACTGCGACGCATCGGGATACGGCGAGCCGAGCGGCACCGCGTCGTCGCGCGCGATCGAACGCAGCGTCGACAGCACGAGCCGGCTCACGTCCACGGCCGACGGCTCCGCGGCCGGCGCCGACATGTGCAGCTCGGCCTCGGCGGGCGCCGACGCGCGCGCACGGACGAAGTAGCCCGATTGCGGCCGGCTCTCGATCAGGCCGCGGCTTTCCAGCACGAGGTACGCGCGCAGCACGGTCGTGACGCTGAGCTGCTGCTGCCGGCTCGCCTGCCGCACCGACGGAATCCGCTCGCCGGGCCGGTATACGCCACGCTCGATCTGCGCCTGGAGATCGTCGGCCAGTTGTTCGTAACGCTTCACGCGCCTCCCTTTCAACTTCCCTTCAACAACACAGTTGCGATCCGCACTGCCTGAATGGCCGAAACTGTACTCTTTTTTGAAGCGAAGAGGTGTACACACAGCCGAACAGGGGCCGCGCGTACTCTGCGGCCATCGACCCCGACACCCGTTGCATCATGAAAAAGAAATCCGCTACCGCGCGCATCGAACCGTACACCCACCCGGCCGCCGGCTGGGGGGCGCTGAAGGCCGTCACGATCAACTTGATCAAGGAAAAGGTCGCCGGCGGCAACTACCGCACGCTGCTGCGCCAGAACCAGCCGGACGGCTTCGACTGCCCCGGCTGCGCATGGCCCGACCGCCAGCACGCATCGACGTTCGAATTCTGCGAAAACGGCGTGAAGGCCGTGGCCGCCGAAGCGACCAGCAAGCGCGTGACGCCCGAATTCTTCGCCGCGCACACGGTTACCGAGCTGCTCGAACAGACGGACTTCGAACTCGAGCAGCACGGCCGGCTCACCGACCCGATGGTGTACGACGCGCAGACCGACCGCTACGTGCCGATCGCATGGGACGACGCATTCGAGCTGATCGCGCGCCACCTGCGCGCGCTGCCCGATCCGAACCAGGCCGCGTTCTACACGTCCGGGCGCGCGAGCAACGAAGCGGCGTTCCTGTACCAGCTGCTCGTGCGGCTGTACGGCACGAACAACTTTCCCGACTGCTCGAACATGTGCCACGAGGCGACGAGCCGCGGGCTGCCGCCGTCGGTCGGCGTCGGCAAGGGCACCGTCACGCTCGACGATTTCGAGCACGCCGACACGCTGCTGATCTTCGGCCAGAACCCGGCCACCAACCACCCGCGGATGATGGGCGAGCTGCGCGAATGCGCGAAGCGCGGCGCGACGATCGTGTCGATCAACCCGCTCAAGGAGCGCGGCCTCGAACGCTTCGCCGATCCGCAAAGCCCGATCGAGATGCTGACGATGTCGGGCACGAAGATCGCATCGACGTTCATCCAGCCGACGATCGGCGGCGATTTCGCGCTGATCAAGGGGATCGCGAAGCGCGTGCTCGAACTCGACGACGCCGCGCGCGCCGCCGGTACGCCGCGCGTGCTCGACACCGCGTTCATCGGCGAGCACACGGCCGGCTTCGACGCGTTTGCCGACGATCTTCGCAACGAAAGCTGGTCCGCGCTGACCGCCGAAAGCGGCGTGCCGTACGAACAGATCGACAGCCTCGGGCAGCTCTACGCGCGCAGCGAACGCGTGATCGCGACGTGGGGGATGGGCATCACGCAGCACAAGCATTCGGTCGCGACCGTGCAGATGCTGACGAACCTGATGCTGATGCGCGGCAACATCGGCCGCCCCGGCGCCGGCCTGTGCCCGGTGCGCGGCCACTCGAACGTGCAGGGCAACCGCACGGTCGGGATCGAGGAAAAGCCGTCGCAGGCGTTCCTCGACCGGCTCGGCCACGTGTTCGATTTCGAACCGCCGCGCCACCACGGCTACGACGTCGTCGAGACGATCGAAGGCATGCTCGAAGGCCACGTGAAGGTGCTGATCGGCCTCGGCGGCAACTTCGCAATGGCGACGCCCGACACGCCGCGCACGTGGGAAGGCATGCGCCGCTGTGATCTTTCCGTGCACATCACGACGAAGCTGAACCGCAGCCACCTGATCCACGGCCGCGACGCGCTGATCCTGCCGACGCTCGGCCGCACCGAGATCGACCTGCAGGACAACGTCGCGCAAGGCGTGACGGTCGAGGATTCGATGAGCATGGTCCACGTGTCGTACGGGATGAACAAGCCGGCCTCGCCGAACCTGATGTCGGAGCCCGCGATCGTCGCGCACATCGGTCATGCGCTGTTCGGCAGCGGCAAGATCGACTGGCTCGCCTACAAGGACGATTACGCGAAGATCCGCGACGCGATCGAGGCCACCCTCGACGGCTTCTACGACTACAACACGCGCATCGCGCGGCCGGGCGGCTTCCACCTGCGCGTCGCGTCGCGCGACCGCGAATGGCTCACGCCGACGGGCAAGGCGAACTTCATCGCGCACCCGCTGCCCGCCGACACGCCGATCCAGCGCGCCCGCGCGCTGCACGGCGAACGCCTGATGACGCTGATGACGACGCGCTCGCACGACCAGTACAACACGACCGTCTACGGGCTCGACGACCGCTATCGCGGCGTGTTCGGCCAGCGCCGCGTGGTGTTCGCCAACCGCGACGATCTCGCGATGCTCGGCCTGAAGGCCGGCGAATGGGTCGACATGGAAACCGTGTGGCACGACGGCATCGAGCGGCGCGCGGACGGTTTCCTGCTCGTCGAGTACGACATCCCGCGCGGCTGCATCGGCGCGTACTACCCGGAAACCAATCCGCTGGTGCCGCTCGACAGCGTCGGCGACGTGTGCAACACGCCGACGTCGAAGTCGGTACCCGTGCTGCTGCATCGCGCGGCCGCGCCGGCATCGATCGCCGCCTGACGGAGCACGGCGATGATCGTTCGTCCGCGCGAGCACTGGCTGCGGATGCTGCTCGTCTGGAACGGGTCGGTGCTGCCGACCATCCTGCCGCAACTCGTGCTGACGCTCGCGATCAGCGTCGTCGCGGTGTGGGGCGGCGGCCGCGTGCTCGGCGAGAAGGTGCCGCTGAACCCGACGCCGTTCACGCTGATCGGCCTCACGCTCGCGATCTTCGCGGGGTTTCGCAACAATGCGAGCTACGAACGCTACCGCGAGGGCCGTCAGCTGTGGGGCGGCGTGCTGACCGCCACGCGCACGCTGGTGTCGCAGGCGCTCTGCTACGGCGCGATCGACGATGACGACGCGTCACGGCAGGCGTTCGTGCGCAAGGTCGTCGCGTTCGTCTATGCGCTGAAGCATCAGCTGCGCGGCACCGATCCGTCGGCCGACCTGCGCACGCTGCTCGACGGCGCCGCCTGTACGCGCATCGCCGCCGCCCGGTATGCGCCGGTCGCGATCGTTCACGAACTGCGCGAAGCATTCGCCGCGCGCGCCGACGCCGGGCGTCTCGCCGATACGCGACTGTGGATGCTCGACGCACGCCTCGACGATCTCGTCGCGATGGTGAGCGGCTGCGAGCGCATCGCGTCGACGCCGATCCCGTTCTCGTACGACGTGCTGCTGCACCGGACGATCTATGCGTACTGCGTGCTGCTGCCGTTCGGCCTCGTCGATTCGATCGGCGCGGCAACGCCGTTCGTCACCGTGTTCGTCGCCTATACGCTGATCGCGCTCGACGCGATCGCCCATGCGATCGCCGAACCGTTCGGCGACGGGCCGAACCATCTCGCGCTCGATGCCATGACGCGGACGATCGAGCGCACGCTGCTCGAACTGAACCGCGAGCCGCTACCGGCGGAAGTGACGCCCGGCAAGGCCTATCGCCTCAGTTGACGCGCGGGCCGCCGCTCGCGCGCCCCGCCGCCCTTCCACCCGTCAGCCCGTCAATCCCGACGGCCGCGTAGGAAGCCGTCATGCGCGGCCGCCGTCTCCGCGATCGTCCGCAGCAGCACGACACCGCGCAGCAGCGCGCGCCCGTCGTCGCTGTC
>NZ_QOBB01000073.1:0-30282 GCF_024704855.1 Burkholderia sp. HAN2018
CGCGCGGCGGCGGCCGCCGCGATGTGCGGCTGCGCGAATGCGTGCAACGTGCACCAGCATGCGCACGCGAGCGCGTGGGGCAGCGCATTGCCGACGTCGGACACGAAGGGCTTCTGGGGCGCGTTCGGCTGTTCCTGCTGGGCGGTCTGACATGGCGACGACAACCGGCCGGTACAGCCCCGCGTGGATCCGTGCGCTGCTCGCGCAGCCGTGGATCGGCGCGCTGGTTCGACTTGCACTCGTGTCCGCCTTTCTGATCGGCGGGATCAACAAGGCGATGCACTTCGACGCAGCAATCGCGGAGCAGGCGCATTTCGGTTTGCACCCGCCCGCGTTGTGGGCTGCACTGGCGGTCGTCGTCGAGATCGGCGGTTCGCTGTGCATCGTGTTTCGCCGCTTCACGTGGCTCGGCGCCGGCGGCCTCGGCATGCTGACGCTCGTCGCGATGGCGGTGGCGAACGACTTCTGGAACCAGACGGGCGCCGCGCGTTTCATGGCGCTCAACAGCTTCTTCGAGCATCTCGGGCTGATCGCGGCGCTCGTCCTCGTCACGATGCTCGGCGACGTGCGAAGCGGGGAAGGGGACGGACGAAGCTGATCGTCTGCTGTCCGGACGATTGCAACAGGAAGGAGCGGCGATCACGAAGCACGTTCATTCGACATGCCCGGCGCCGATGTAGGCAGGCGGCTTCCGCGCCGCACGCACGGCGTTCGCGGCGTGGCCGAAACCCTTCGTCGTACCGGCGCCGACGCTCGCGGTCGGGCCGCATGACGACACGGCGCACGTGCACGCGGCGCCCGCCCGAGGAATTCGACCGTTTCACCGACCGCTTCGTCGCCACGTACGGCGGCAGCAAGTCGAAGCGGGGGCGTGTTCCAGGTGACGCCGACGTATGGTCAGACCATTTCCCGGCTCGTCTTCACGCCGTGCCGCGCGATTTCGGTACTTGCCAATATGCGGGAAACGTCGTGCATCCGGCACTGACGTCAGCAACGGGGCACGCCCCCACCCGAACACCGGCCCATCGGCCGCACTGATCCCATTGCAGGCTGCGCAAGCGGCCACGATCCAGGCCTGCCTTCCTGATGACCGACAGCGCAAGCGGCGCCACGGTTCATCGATCCCGGCCAAACCAGCGCCCGAGACAATCGATCGAGCATGAACCGGCGTTCCGGTCAGTGCCCCGCTTTGCGCGAGGTCGAGTTGCCCGCCGCCGCATGTCGCGCGGCAAGCGTCGAGTGATCGAATTCAAAATTTGTCTAGTCATCCTGGCGATTTGTCCATTCATCTTGCACCAAACGTGTGCCCGAATTCCCTGCAAAGAGGCGCGTCAGAGCCCCGTATTTAGGGGATTTCCCGCGTTTACGCGGTTTTTTTTGATCAACGCTTGTCCGGCCGTTTTTCTTCTTGCATGCTTGTATAGACAAATTCCTGAGGCGTCTTGCAGACCGAAGGGATGACGAACTTCAACGCAAGGAGAAATCTCGTGAACGGCAAGCGCATCAAGTGGGCAATCAGGACGATCGGCGCGATCGCGGCGGCTGCGGCGACCCTCGCCGCGCCGGTGCAGGCAAAGGAATGGAAGACGGTGACGGTGGCGCTCGAAGGCGGCTACGCGCCGTGGAACCTCACGCTGCCGGGCGGCAAGCTCGGCGGCTTCGAACCGGAGCTGCTCGCCAACGTGTGCGAGCGGATCAAGGTCCAGTGCAACATGGTCGCGCAGGACTGGGACGGGATGATTCCGGGCCTGCAGGCCGGCAAGTTCGACATCCTGATGGATGCGATCTCGATCACGCCGGAGCGCGAGAAGATCCTGCTGTTCTCGCGTCCGTATGCGGCCACGCCCGCGACGTTCGCCGTCACCGATACGAAGATCCTGCCGAAGGCCGCGCCCGGCGCGCCGATCGTCAAGCTGACCGGCGACGCGAATGCGGACAAGGCAACCGTCGATGCGCTGCGCAAGCAGTTGAAGGGCAAGACGATCGGCATCCAGTCGGGCACCGTCTATACGAAGTTCATCAACGACGGCTTCAAGGACATCGCGTCGATCCGCGTATACAAGACGTCGCCCGAGCGCGATCTCGACCTCGTCGCCGGTCGCATCGACGCATCGTTCGACGACGTCACGTACTACGCGGCGAACACCGGGAAGAAGGAGAACGCGTCGATCGTGCTCGCGGGCCCGAAGCTCGGCGGCCCGATCTGGGGGCCGGGCGAGGGCCTCGCGTTCCGCAAGCAGGATGCCGACCTGAAGACGAAGTTCGACGCGGCGATCGGCGCGGCACTCGCGGACGGCACCGTGAAGAAACTCGCCGACAAGTGGTTCAAGACCGACGTCACGCCGTAAGCACACGCGCGGCCGCCGCTGCATGAGCGACCCGACGGTCGCGCAGCGGCGCGCATCCTGCCGATCCACTCAACGCTTGCCGGGAGGCACGCATGGCCATCCTTGAAATGCTGGGCTTCGGAACCGAAGGCTGGGGCGGCGTCCTGCTGCTCGCGGCGCTGATGACGATCGCGCTGACGCTCGCCGCGCTCGCGGTCGGTGCCGTGATCGGCGCCGGCATCGCAGCCGCGAAACTGTCACGCCACCGCAGCGCGCGCGTGCTCGGCGACCTCTACACGACCGTGTTTCGCGGCGTGCCCGAACTGCTCGTGATCTACCTGTTCTATTTCGGCGGCTCGACGCTCGTCACGACCGTCGGCCAGTGGTTCGGCGCGGAAGGCTTCATCGGCGTGCCGCCGTTCGTGATCGGCGCGCTGGCGGTCGGGATGATCTCGGGCGCGTACCAGGCCGAGGTGTATCGCGCGGCCGTGCTGGCCGTGTCGAAGGGCGAGCTCGAAGCGGCGCGCTCGATCGGCATGCCGCGAAGCATGGTGCTGCGCCGCATCCTGATTCCGCAGGTGCTGCGTTTCGCGCTGCCCGGCATCGGCAACGTGTGGCAACTGAGCCTCAAGGACTCCGCCCTGATCTCGGTCACCGGGCTCGCCGAGCTGCTGCGCACCAGCCAGATCGCCGCGAACTCGACGCACCAGTATTTCGTGTTCTTCGTCGCGGGCGGGGCGCTCTATCTCGTGATGACGGGCCTGTCGAACCGCGTGTTCAACCGGGCGGAAGCGATCGTCGGCCGCTCGTTCCGCCGCAATTTCGCACGCAACTGACGGAGCGATCGCATGTCCATCGATTTCGACTTTCTCCTCGACACGCTGCGCCAGCTGCTCGCGGCCGTGCCGACCACGCTCGGCCTGTTCTTCGCATCGCTCGTGCTCGGCGGCCTGCTGTCGCTCGTCATCGTCACGATGCGCGTGTCGCCGCACTGGCTGCCGAACCGCTTCGCGCGTGCGTACATCCTCGTGTTTCGCGGCTCGCCGCTGCTGATCCAGATGTTCCTCGTGTACTACGGGCTCGGCCAGTTCGGCGTGATCCGCGAGAGCTTCATGTGGCCGCTGCTGCGCGAACCGTATGTGTGCGCGGTGCTGTCCCTCGCGCTGTGCACGGCCGGCTATACGGCCGAAATCCTGCGCGGCGGCTTGATGGCCGTGCCGGTCGGGCAGATCGAGGCCGGTTATTCGATCGGCCTGTCGGGCTTCGCGCTGCTGCGTCGCGTGATCGGCCCGATCGCGCTGCGCCAGTGCCTGCCCGCGTATTCGACCGAAGCCGTGCTGCTCGTCAAGTCGACCGCGCTGGCGAGCCTCGTCACCGTGTGGGAAGTGACGGGCGTCGCGCAGCAGATCATTCAACAGACCTACCGGACGACCGAGGTGTTCGTGTGCGCGGCCCTCATCTACCTGGGCCTGAACTTCATTGTCGTGCGCGTGCTCGGCGCGCTCGAATGGCGGCTGTCGGGCCACCTGCGCGCGCCGAAGCAGACCGGCGCGCCGGCCGCGGCCGCGCGCGACGCCCGGCGCGTCGCGTCCTGAGCGCATCCATCCTTCCAGGAGAATCCGATGAACACCGCTGCTCCCGTTGCCCTGTCGGTCAGGAACATCCACAAGTCGTTCGGCGATCACCACGTGCTGAAGGGCATTTCGCTCGACGCGCACGAAGGCGACGTGATCTCGATCCTCGGCGCGAGCGGCTCGGGCAAGAGCACGTTCCTGCGCTGCCTGAACCTGCTCGAAACGCCCGACGACGGCACTGTCGCGCTCGCCGGCGAGGAACTGAAGATGAAGCGCGCGCGCGACGGCAAGCTGCAGCCGGGCGACCGGCGCCAGGTCGACCGGATCCGCTCGCAGCTCGGGATGGTGTTCCAGAACTTCAACCTGTGGTCGCACATGACGGTGCTCGACAACCTCGTCGAAGGCCCGCTGCGCGTGCAGAAGCGCAGTCGCGCCGAAGCGGTCGAGGAAGCCGAGGCGCTCCTCGCGCGCGTCGGCCTCGCGGACAAGCGCGGCTACTATCCGGCGCACCTGTCGGGCGGCCAGCAGCAGCGTGTCGCGATCGCCCGTGCGCTCGCGATGCATCCGAAGGTGATGCTGTTCGACGAACCGACGTCGGCGCTCGATCCGGAACTGGTCGGCGAGGTGCTGCGCGTGATGCGTTCGCTCGCCGAGGAAGGGCGCACGATGCTGGTCGTCACGCACGAAATGGGTTTCGCACGCCACGTGTCGAATCGCGTGATGTTCCTGCATCAGGGCGAGGTCGACTCGGACGGCACGCCCGGCGACCTGTTCGGCGGCCAGTGCTCGGAGCGCTTCCGGCAGTTCGTGTCGAGCCATCACGACCGCGCCGCGAACTGAGGCCATCATGACCGTATTCCGTTCGGCAAGGCCGCTCGACTGGCGGCAGATCGCGGAGGTGGCCGCCGGCGAACCGCTGGCGCTCACGGACGAAGCGCGCGTGCGCGTCGCCGCGGCACGCGAGCTCGTCGATGAAATCGTCACGCGCGGCATCCGCGCGTACGGCGTCAACACCGGCGTCGGCGCGCTGTGCAACGTGATCGTGTCGCCGGCGCAGCAGAGCACGCTGTCGCGCAACATCCTGATGAGCCACGCGGTCGGCGTCGGCGCGCCGCTCGGCGCGGCGGAAACGCGCGCGATCATCGCGGCGGCGATCAACAATTACGCGCACGGGCATTCCGGCGTGCGCGCCGATGTCGTCGACCAGCTCGTCGCGCTGCTCGAACACGATTGCCTGCCGGAGGTGCCGGCGCACGGGTCGGTCGGGTATCTGACGCATATGGCGCACGTCGCGCTCGTCTGCATCGGTCACGGCCATGCGCGCCACCGCGGCGAGCGGATGCGCGGCGACGAAGCGTTGCGCCGCATCGGCCGCGAACCGCTGGTGCTCGGTGCGAAGGAGGGGCTGAGCCTCGTCAACGGCACGCCGTGCGTGACGGGGCTGGCCGCGCTCGCGCTCGCCCGCGCGGAGCGGCTGCTCGACTGGGCCGACTGGGTCGCGGCGATGAGCTTCGAGAACCTCGGCGGACAGCTGGCCTCCTTCGATCCGGCATCGCTCGCGCTACGCGTTTCGCCCGGCATCGGGCAGGTCGGCGCGCGGCTGCGCGCGCTGCTCGCCGACAGCGGGATGCTCGGCGCGGCGAGCGGCCGGCATACGCAGGATCCGCTCAGCCTGCGCACGATTCCGCATGTGCACGGCGCGGCACGCGACGTATTCGCCGTGACGGCGGAAGTGGTCGATCGCGAACTGGCGTCCGTCACCGACAACCCGATCGTCGCCGGCACGCGCGACGAACCGGCCGTCCATTCGCAGGCGCATGCGGTCGGCGCCGGCATTGCGCTCGCGATGGACAGCCTCGCGGCCGCGATGGCCCAGGTCGCGGCAATCGCCGAACGGCGTCTCGACCGTCTCGTCAATCCGCTCGTCAGCGGGCTGCCGGCGTTTCTCGCGACGCCGGGCGGCACGTGCTCCGGCTTCATGATCGCGCAGTACACGGCAGTCGCCCTCGTCGCGCAGAACCAGCGGCTCGCGGCGCCCGCGAGCCTCGACGGCGGCATCACGTCGGGGCTGCAGGAAGATCACCTGTGCCATGCGACGCCGGCGGCGCTGAAGGCGCTCGACATCATCGAGAACACGACGCGCGTGCTCGCGATCGAGATGCTGGCGGCCGCACAGGCGTACGATCTGCAGGCGAACGGCGCGGCGCGGGCCGCGCCCACCGATACGTTGTGGCGGCACGTGCGCGAACGCGTGCCCGCGTACCAGGACGACCGGCCGCTCGCGGACGACATCGCGATCGCGACCGGCATCGTCTCAGGGATGCCGCCGCCGGTGCTGTGACGTCGGGTGACGGGGGCGGTGGCGGGTTATCTGGACATCTAATAATCATTCGGGCGAGGGCGCATGAACCATACGGAACGACACCTTTCCGCCGGGCTGGCGGTCGCGTCGGGCGACGACGTGCCGGCGCGCGCGCTGCCGGCCTACCAGCAGATCAAGCGCTACGTCGTCGAGCGGATCGCGAAAGGCGACTGGAAACCCGGCGGGGCGATTCCGACCGAAGCCGAACTGGTCAAGGAGTTCGGCGTCGCGCGGATGACGGTGTCGCGTGCGCTGCGCGAGCTGACCGCCGAGCGCGTGCTGACCCGCATCCAGGGCGCGGGCACGTTCGTCGAACGGCGGCATTACGAATCGACGGTGCTGGAAATCCGCAACATCGCGGACGAGATCGCAGAGCGCGGCCATCGGCACAGCGGGCGCGTGCTGCTGCTCGAAAACAGCGACGATCCGGAGGCGATCGAAGCGCTCGGGCTGCGCTCGGGGCCGGTGTTCCATTCGCGTATCGTGCATTACGAGGACGACGAGCCGATCCAGTTCGAGGATCGCTACGTGAACCCGGCGCTGTTTCCCGCGTATCTGGAACAGGACTTCACGGTCGAGACGCCGAATCACTATATGGTGCGGCTCGCGCCGATCCAGCGTGCGGAGTTCCGGATCTATGCGCAAAAGCCCGATGCGCAGGTGCGCCGGCATCTGGTGATGGAAATCGGCGAGCCGTGCTTGTTGCTCCGGCGGCGGACCTGGGTCGGTGAACAGGTCGCGACGTCGGTGCGGTTGTGGCATCCGGCTTCGCGGTTTCATTTGGCGGGGAGGGTGTAGGGGGGCGGCCGGGGTTAGCCGGAAAGTGTGCCGGTTACCAAACCGTATCGTTGGCAGACTCACGCGGCAACCCGCTGAACCGCGGGCGATCCGGAACGACCGTCACATTTCTGTTTGTCGATGTCGAGGCCGACGGTACGCCCGCGGTTTCGCGAACCTGCGTCAGCGCATGCCGCCACTGGCGACGATGTGCTCGCCCGTCAGCCACTTTGCGTCGTCGGAAGCGAGGAAAACCGCAATCGATGCGACGTCGTCCGGTCTGCCCACGCGCCCGAGCGGCGTCTGGCTGACCGCCGAATGCTCGAACTCCGATCCGATCACCCCGGCGCTTTGCGCGCCTTCGGTCACGATCACGCCCGGATTGATCGTGTTCACGCGAATTCCTCGTGGCCCGAGTTCACGCGCGAGCGCGCCAGTGATGGAATCCACCGCGCCTTTCGTGCCGCTGTAGACGGCGGTCGTCGCCGGTGTGAGCGTCGAGACGACCGAGCTGACATTGATGATGCTGGCGCCTTCGCCGAGGTGCTGGACGGCGGCCTGTGTCGTGAGCAGGACCCCGAGCACGTTGATGTCGAACTGCCTGCGGTATTGCGCTTCCGTGAATGCTTCGATCGGCGCGAACTCGTAGACGCCCGAGTTGTTGACGAGGATGTCGAGGCGGCCGTACGTTTCGATCGCCGCATCGACGATGCCTTTCGCGTCGGCCGCCTTCGACACGTCGCCGCCCACGGCAACGGCTTTCCCACCGGCCGTGGTGACGGCGGACACGACGTCGTCCGCGCCGGCCTTGCTGCTTGCGTAGTTCACGACGACCGACGCGCCTTCTGCCGCGAGCGCCTTGGCGATGGCGGCGCCGATACCCTTCGACGCACCGGTTACAACGGCCACTTTCCCTGCAAGCTTGCCCATGATGTTCACCTCAGTGTGAATGATTCCGTTGATGGACACCGGCCTGCCGTCTCGCACGACGCGATCGCCGGTGTTTTCTGCCTATGCGGACCTGCATACGGACGCGATCGGTTGGCGCGGCGCGACTGGCCGGGCATCGATGCGCGGGACACGGCATCGTCAACCCGGCCATGCCGAATTGCGGATGACGGAACAGAAGTTGCCCCGATGGAAATGAGGCTCCTTGTCGGCGATCACGTCGGCTTTCACGTTGCCGAACGTGGTCTCCGGTTTGTGCTTGATGCCGTTGTAGAACGCCTGAATGATCTCTTCCTTGAAGTGCGGCGGGCGCGGATGCGCACGCGTGACGGCTTCGCGTTCCTCGTGCGAGAACGCGTGGTACGAAAGTCCGAGCACATCCATCTCGACCCCGGCGGTCACCAGTGCGACAACCGGGTGCATATGGCGCGGAATGCCGGGCGTGGTATGCAGCGCAATGGCCGTCCAGACGAGATCGATGTCGGCCGCGGTGATGCCCCGGCCCGAGAGAAACTCGCGGGCCGCATTGGCTCCGTCGACTTCAAAGCGTTCGGTGGCGCTGCTGTACGCACCGGTGAGGCCGATGTCATGGAACATCGCCCCCGCGTACAACAGTTCCGGATCGAATTTAAGGCCGCGGCGCGCGCCCTCCAGGGCGCCGAACAAATAGACGCGGCTCGAATGATGAAAGAGCAGCGGGGTGGACGTGTCGCGCACGAACTCGGTAATTTCCCGCGCAAGCTGACTGTCGGGCACGGCGACATCCTGAATGACCTGCGACATGACGGTTCTCCATCGAAATGGTGAGCGGACGCTGGCGTCGTGGCGGACGCCGCACGCGAATGGCCGGCTACTTCGTGGCAGTCGTTGCCCCGATTCTTGCCAGCGCCTCGCGAACGCCCGCGCCGTACTCGGGGTCGGCCTTCGCGCAATTGAGGATGTGGCGCTCCTGGATATGCGCGTGGACGGAGGCCATCTGGCGAGCGGTGTTGTCGAACAGCAATTGTTGTTGCGCCTGGCTCATCAGGCGAAACAGATTCCCGGGCTGCGCGAAGTGATCGACGTCCACGCGGTGGTCCCAATGTGCGGCATCGCCTTCGATCCGCAGCGGCGGCTCGTGAAGGTCGGGCCGTACTTCCCACTCGCCGGAACTGTTCGGGTAGTAGGACGGTGTGCCGCCGAGGTTGTCGTCGGTGCGCATGGCGCCATCGCGGTGGTAGCTGTGGAAGGGGCACTTCGGCGCATTGACGGGAATGTGATTGAAGTTCACGCCCAGCCGATAACGTTGCGTGTCGCCATAAGAGAACAGCCGCGCCTGCAGCATCTTGTCCGGCGAAAAGCCGATGCCGGGCACGACGTTCGCGGGCGAAAACGCCGCCTGCTCGACCTCGGCGAAGTAGTTGCCCGGGTTGCGGTTCAATTCGAGCACGCCTGCCTCGATCAACGGGAAATCGCTTTTCGGCCAGACCTTGGTCAGGTCGAACGGGTTGAACGGCAGTGCCCTGGCCTCGTCGTCGTTCATCACCTGAATGAAGAGAGTCCAGCGCGGGAAGTCGCCGCGTTCGATGCTTTCGTAAAGGTCGCGGCCATGCGTTTCGCGATCCTTGCCCACGAGCTGTTCGGCTTCGCCGTCGGTCAGATTCGCGATGCCTTGCTGCGTACGGAAGTGGAATTTCACCCACGTCCGCCGATTGTCGGCATCGACGAGGCTGAACGTATGGCTGCCGAATCCATGCATGTGACGATAGCTGCGGGGTATGCCCCTGTCGCTCATGACGATCGTGACCTGGTGAAGCGCTTCCGGCAGGAGCGTCCAGAAGTCCCAGTTGCTGTTTGCGCTGCGCAGTCCCGTGCGCGGGTCGCGCTTGATCGCGTGGTTGAGATCGGGAAAACGCAGCGGGTCACGGAAAAAGAACACGGGCGTGTTGTTGCCCACGATGTCCCAGTTCCCTTCTTCCGTATAGAACTTCACAGCGAAGCCGCGGATGTCGCGCTCGGCATCCGCGGCGCCGCGCTCGCCGGCGACGGTCGAAAAGCGCATGAATACCGGCGTTGCCTTGCCGATTTCCGAAAAGAGTTTCGCCTTGGTGTAGCGCGTGATGTCGTGCGTCACCGTGAATACGCCGTGCGCGCCCGATCCTTTGGCGTGCATGCGTCGTTCGGGAATGACCTCGCGGTCGAAGTGCGCGAGTTTCTCGATCAGCCAGATATCCTGCAGCAGCGCGGGACCGCGCGGGCCGGCCGTTTCGATGTTCAGATTGTCGGCAACGGGTGCACCCGTTGCGTGATCAAGACGCGTAGACGTATCGCGATTCTTCATGCGTCGACTCCAGGAGGGTTGGGCGGACCGGCGCAGCGCCATGCCGTTCCGGGCTGGCGGCCGCGCGAGGCTTGACGGGCAAATCAACGTGCTATCTCGGCAGGTGCGCCGAAATGAAACGGCCGGACCGCGATGGCCACCCGTTCAACGAGTGACGAGCCGCGGAGGCATCGACGAGTCGATGTGAGAGAAGCGTACCTGCGGGGTGGCCGCGCGATCTTGTATAAAACAACGATTCGTTGGACGATTCGCGGGCGACCGTCGCATACCGGGGGGCAGTGGCTGAATTCGGATCAGGAGGCGGCGGATCGAGCTGACACACATGCGCCGCCCGTGACGTTTGCACCTGTCCGGTGCTATCGGTTCCGCTGCGCCCAGTCTTTCGGCCCGCATCCCTCGAGACGCGAGAACACGCGCGAAAAATGACTCTGGTCGAAAAATCCGCAGTCCGATGCGATGCTGGCCAGGCTCGCATCGGTTGCCCGCAACAGCGATTTCGCGCGCTCGATACGGCGCTTGAGCAGCCACTGATGGGGCGTGCTGCCGGTGGTCTGCTTGAAGGCTTCGCCGAAGTAGCTGGTGGAGAGATTGCACTCGCGTGCGAGATCGGCGATCGACGGATTGTCGTGCAGGTGGGACGCGAAATAATCCTCGATGCGCCGCATCTGCCAAGGAGCGAGTCCGGAGCGGCGTGGCCGGAGCACCGGATCGGCTCGGCCATAGCGTGTGACGACGTGTTCGCAAAACGCCAGCGCGAGGTAATCGATGAACAACGCACTCGTCAGGTCGGGCTGCTGCAGGACCGCCTGCAGCGTATGCGACAGACTGAACAGCACCGGGTCGCTGGCGCCGAGATGCGGCTGCACGAGTCCTCCTATGCGCCGGCGCCGCTTTTGATCGGTGAACTCCTCGATCGCACCCTGGGCCAGATAGAGCCGCATGGTATCGAACGGCATGTCGAGACGGCGCGTCGGGCTCGCGCGCAGGTCGAGCAGATAACAGCTGCCGGGACTGCACGATGCGGAAGCATCGAGGTTGCCGCTTGAATAACGGAGGCCGGGATCGGGGCCGAGTATCAGCGGCATCTGGAAGACAAAAGCTTCCTCCGGTTGCGGCGTGAGCGAGCGCCCCGGTTGAGGCCGCGGGTTGATCAACCGGGTGAACGAGATCGGTTGCCCGTGGGAGAAAACGCCGGCCCGTACGGTGGGCGCATCTCGCAGGAGAAACCGTCTGGCGAGCGTGTCGTCTGCAACGGGTTGCCCGAAATCGACAGGATCCTTGTCGTTCATTCATCGCGCCCTGGAGTGCGCCCGTTCGGGCGTGTTGTGCCTTTACCCGACGGCGTGTTCAAACGAAATCTGGCCCAATTTAGCGCAATTCGATGACGGCCGCGCGATGGGTGTTGTGACGCGCGAGACGCTGTCCGATTGCGGGCGCGACGCGCACTGCAATGGCGCGGTTCGCACTCGCGCGAACCCGGAAAGTGTGCGGGTTTCGTTGCACGCGCCAATGCTGGGCGGCTTCGTCAGCGTGAAGTCAGCGACGTCTGCCCGACGTGCGATGCCGGATCCCAGCCGCCGCCGAGTGCCTTGAACGTCGAGATCGCCGCACGCGCGGATTCCGTTTGTGCTTGCGCACGCGCGTCGGCGGCCTGGAGCAGCGTCTCGTTGGCGTGCAATACGTCGATGAAACTCGCCGCACCGCTGCGGTACGCGGTCATCGATGCATCCTTGGCGCGGGAAAACGACGACTCGGCATGCGACAGCGTGGCCGCCTGCGCCTGTCGGTTCACCAATGACGAGAGCGAGTTTTCGACGTCCTCGGACGCGCGGAGCACGGCCTGCCGATAGGCCGCGAGCGCTTGCGCGTCGGCGCCTTTCGCCGCTTCGACATCGGCGCCGATGCGCACGAAATCGAACAGGCGCCAGCGCAGCCCGACGAGGCCGGCCGCCTGGTTGGCGCCGCCCGAGAACAACGTGCCGGTGGCGGCGGAGGTCGCGCTGCCGAGGAAGGCGTTCAGCGAGACCGTCGGGTAGTACTCGCCGATCGCGGCGCCAATGCGCGCATTGGCCGCAGCGAGGTGACGTTCGGCGGCGATCAGGTCGGGACGTCTTTGCAGCAGATCGGCTGGCGTGCCCATTTCCGCGAGCGACGGCGCAACGGGGATCAGGGACGGCGGGCTCAGCTCCGCGCGGTGCGTGCCGGGAGGGGAGCCGAGCATCACGTCGAGGGCGTTCGACGCTGCATCGAGCGCCGCGAGCAGGACGGGCACGCCGGCCTGAACCTGGTCGAGCGCACCCTGCGCCTGCTGAACCTGATAGTCGGCCGCCGCGCCTTTCGAATACAGGAGTTTCACGTCCGAGAGCAGCGCCTGCTGCGTCTGCACCTGCCGGGTCGCGATGTCCAGACGGGCCTGGAGCCCCCGGATCGTGACGTAAATGTCCGCGGTCTGGGCCGCGACGGCAAGGCGAGTGGCGACCGCCGCCGCCTGCGTCGCCGAGTAATCGGCGAGCGCGGCTTCACGCTGACGGCGCAGACCGCCAAAGATGTCGATCTCCCAACCGGCCTCCAGGTTGGTTTCGTACTCGGTGCCCCAGCGCGAGTAACCCGGCGTGGCATTGAGCAATTGTCCCAGCGGCGTGTCGACGGACTGATAGGCACGCGCCGCCGACGCGGAGACGGAGGCCGACGGAAGAAGCGCCGCGTTGGCCGTGCCGAGGCGAGCACGCGCCTGAGTGATTTGCGCAACGGCCTGGGCCAGGTCCAGGTTCTGCGCCAGCGCCAACGAAACGTAACGCGTGAGCAGCGGGTCGTTGAAGCTTTCCCACCACGCGGACAGATCGGCAACCGGAGCCTTTGCCGTGCCGGCGGGCGGCTGGGTCATGTAGTGCTGCGCCAGCGGCGCATCCGGGCGGTGGTAGTCGGGACCCACGGCGCACGCCGAGAGGGCGGCGACGCTAGTCAGGAGAACAAGTGAACGGTGCAGGGGCATGATCATTTCGGGAGCGCAACGGTGAGCGGATGTTGTGACCAATATACAATATGGTCACACGTTGTCAACTCGCGAGTGAGGGGCTAAGCTTGAGACATGAACAAACCGACTCCCTCCGCCTCCCCGTCCCGCGGCCCCTCGGACCACGAAGTTCGCGCCCAGATCGTCGACGCCGCAACGGAATACTTCAGCCGCTACGGCTACGAAAAGACCACCGTTTCCGACCTTGCGAAGGAAATCGGGTTTTCAAAAGCCTATATCTACAAATTCTTCGATTCCAAACAGGCGATCGGTCAAGTCATCTGCGCGAATCGCCTCGCCGCGATGATCACCGCCGTCAGGGAAAACATCGACGGCGTACACAGTGCGACGGAAAAATTTCGCCGTATGTTCAAGACCTTGCTTTCATCCGGAAGCGAGCTCTTCTTCCAGGATCGCAAGCTGTACGACATCGCCGCCGTGTCGGCCGCATCACCCTGGCCATCGGTCCAGGGTTATGAGGACCAGATCCGGCAACTCGTCGCCGAGATCCTGCGGCTCGGGCGCGAAACCGGCGAATTCGAACGCAAGACCCCGCAGGACGAGGCGGTGAACGCGATCTTCCTGGTGATGAAACCCTATTTCAATCCGCTGCTGCTCCAGTACAACCTCGAGGGTGCGGAAGAGGCGACGACCCAACTTGCGAACCTGGTACTCAGAAGTCTCGCTCCATGAATCTTGTTGTGACTGTTGACTGAATTGGTCACCGGTATCAGAATGAGGGCTCCTGTTCTTTGCGAGAGGGGACCTCATGTTCCGGCGCCATCATTTTGTCTACACATTGAGCGTGGCTTCGCTTGCGCTCGCGGCATGCGGCGAGCATCCGGCCGCTGATCCGCGTACCGAGGCGCCACTTGTGCGTACGAGCGCCGTTCACGGCGCGGCGGGGGCGAGCCGGTCGTTTTCGGGTGTCGTGGGCGCCCGCGTTCAGAGCGATCTCGGTTTCCGGGTTCAGGGCAAGGTCGTCGAGCGGCTGGTCGACGCGGGCCAGACGGTCAAGCGCGGCCAGCCGCTGATGCGCATCGATCCGATCGATCTGGGGCTGCAGGCTCGTGCACAGCAGAAGCTCGTGGATGCCGCGCAGGCGCGCGCGACGCAGACGGCCGCTGACGAGGCGCGCTATCGGGATCTCGTCGCGGCAGGCGCGGTTTCGGCATCGACCTATGACCAGCTCAAGGCGGCCGCGGACTCCGCCAAGGCCCAGCTCGTCGCGGCGCAGGCGCAGGCCGTGCTCGCCAACAATGCGTCCGGATACGCTGTCGTCATGGCGGACGCCGACGGCGTGGTGGTCGAGACGCTGGCGGAGCCCGGCCAGGTCGTCGCGCCGGGACAAATCGTCGTGCGGCTCGCGCATGCCGGCCCCCGCGAAGCCGTCGTCCAGCTTCCCGAGACGCTGCGTCCCGCATCCGGCTCGATCGCCGAGGCGACGCTGTACGGCGCGGCCCAGAAGCCTGTTCCCGCCGTCCTGCGCCAGCTCTCCGACTCCGCCGATCGGCTGACACGAACCTACGAGGCGCGGTACGTCCTCCAGGGCGCGCTGTCGAATGCGCCGCTCGGCGCGACCGTGACGCTCGATCTCGCCGGCGATGCCGGCCACGCACCCGCCGGCATGGTGGTCCCGGTCGGCGCCGTGTTCGATCCGGGCACGGGCACCGGGGTCTGGACGGTCGACCGGGCCCAATCGCGCGTGACCTGGCGCAAGGTGCGTGTCACCGCATTGAGCGACGACAGTGCGACGGTAACGGGCGACCTTCGCGACGGCGACCAGGTCGTCGCGCTCGGTGCCCAGTTGTTGCACGACGGAGAGCATGTGCGTCTCGCCAACGACAAGATGATCGCGGCATCCGTCTCCGCGCAAGGAGCGGCGCAATGAGCGGCTTCAACTTGTCGGCGCTCGCGGTGCGGGAGCGCTCGGTCACGCTGTTTCTGATCATCCTGATCTCGATCGCCGGCGTGGTTGCCTTCCTGAAACTGGGGCGGGCCGAAGATCCGCCCTTTACCGTCAAGTCGATGACGGTCATTACGGCATGGCCCGGCGCGACCGCGCAGGAAATGCAGGACCAGGTGGCCGAGCCGCTCGAAAAGCGCATGCAGGAACTGCGCTGGTACGACCGGACGGAGACCTATACGCGTCCGGGGTTGGCCTTCACCACGGTGACCTTGCTCGACAGTACGCCGCCCGCGGACGTGCCCGAGGAGTTCTATCAGGCGCGCAAGAAGCTGCATGACGAAGCGGGCAACCTGCCGCCCGGCGTAATCGGCCCGCTCGTCAACGATGAGTACTCCGACGTAACGTTCGCGCTTTTCGCGCTCAAGGCAAAAGGCGAGCCGCAACGAGTGCTGGTGCGCGACGCCGAGGGATTGCGCCAGCGGCTTCTTCATGTGCCGGGCGTCAAGAAGGTGAACATCATCGGCGAGCAGGCGGAACGGATCTATGTCTCGTTTTCGCACGACCGGCTCGCGACGCTCGGCGTGACGCCCCAGGAGATCTTTGCCGCGTTGAACAACCAGAACGTTCTGACGCCGGCCGGTTCGATCGATACGGTGGGCGCGCAGGTCTTCATTCGTGTCGAAGGCGCGTTCGACAAGCTGCAGACCATTCGTGACACGCCGATCGTCGTTCAGGGCCGCACGTTGAAGCTCTCCGACGTGGCGACCGTCGAACGCGGGTACGAAGACCCGGCCACGTTCCAGATTCGCAACAACGGCGAACCGGCGTTGCTGCTCGGCGTCGTGATGCGGGACGGCTGGAACGGGCTCAACCTCGGCAACGCGCTCGACGCGGAGGTCGCATCGATCAATGCCGGGATGCCGCTGGGCATGAGTCTCACGAAGGTGACCGACCAGGCCGTCAATATCCATTCGGCCGTCGACGAATTCATGGTCAAGTTCTTCGTCGCGCTGCTCGTGGTGATGGTCGTGAGCTTCGCGAGCATGGGATGGCGCGTCGGCATCGTCGTGTCGGCGGCGGTGCCGCTGACGCTCGCGGGGGTCTTCGTCGTGATGGCCGCCACGGGCAAGAGCTTCGACCGCATCACGCTCGGTTCGCTGATTCTCGCGCTGGGCCTGCTCGTCGACGACGCGATCATCGCCATCGAAATGATGGTCGTGAAAATGGAGGAGGGCTACAACCGCGTCCAGGCGTCGGCTTACGCGTGGAGCCATACGGCCGCGCCGATGCTGTCGGGCACGCTGGTCACGGCGGTCGGCTTCATGCCGAACGGCTTCGCGCGCTCGACGGCCGGCGAATACACGAGCAACATGTTCTGGATCGTCGGCATCGCGCTGATCACGTCGTGGGTCGTGGCCGTCGTCTTCACGCCGTACCTCGGCGTCAAGCTGTTACCCGACATCGCCGTGATCGAAGGCGGCCACGAAGCGATCTACAACACGCGGAACTACCAGCGCTTTCGCCGTTTCCTCAGGCGCGTGATCGGACGCAAGTGGATGGTCGCCGGGATCGTGGTGGCATCGTTCGTGGTTGCCGTGATGGGCATGGGACTGGTGAAGAAGCAGTTCTTCCCGACGTCCGATCGCCCGGAAGTGCTCGTCGAAGTGCAGATGCCCTATGGGACTTCGATCGAGCAGACCGCGTCGGCAACGGAAAAAGTCGAGGCGTGGCTCGCGAAGCAGCCGGAAGCGCAGATCGTGACCTCGTACATCGGGCAGGGTGCGCCGCGCTTCTATCTGGCCATGTCTCCGGAGTTGCCGGATTCGTCCTTCTCGAAGATCGTGATCCGCACGAGCGATGAGCACCAGCGGGAAGCGCTCAAATTCCGTCTGCGCAAGGTCGTCGCCGAAGGATTGGTGCCCGGGGCGCAGGTTCGCGTCACGCAGCTGGTGTTCGGCCCTTACTCGCCTTACCCCGTTGCGTTCAGGGTCATGGGCCCGGACGCGGGGACGTTGCGCACCATCGCCGCGCAGGTCGAGCGGACCATGAAGGCCAGCCCGATGATGCGAACGGTGAACGCCGACTGGGGGCCGCGTGTTCCCACCGTGCATTTCACGCTCGATCAAAATCGTCTCGGGTCGTTCGGGCTGACGTCCAGCTCGGTCGCGCAGCAACTGCAATTCCTGCTGACCGGAATTCCCGTCACGCACGTGCGCGAGGACATTCGTTCGGTGGAGCTGGTCGCGCGTTCGGCGGGAGACACCCGGCTCGACCCGCAACGGATCGAGGAATTCACGCTGATCGGTAACGCAGGGCAGCGGGTGCCGCTCTCGCAGGTCGGCAAGGTCGACATCCGCATGGAGGATCCGATCCTGCGCCGTCGCGATCGAACGCCGACGATTACCGTGCGTGGCGATATCGCCGAAGGATTGCAACCGCCCGACGTGTCGACCGCGATGCTCGCGCAATTGCAGCCCATCATCGCGAAGCTGCCGGGCGGCTACCGGATCGAGGAGGCCGGCTCCATCGAGGAGGCCAACAAGGCGACCAATGCGCTCGCGCCGCTGTTCCCGATCATGATTGCGCTGACGCTGCTCATCATCATTTTCCAGACGCGCTCGATTGCCGCGACCATGATGGTGTTCGCGACCAGTCCGCTGGGTTTGATCGGCGTGGTGCCGACACTCCTGCTGTTCAATCAGCCCTTCGGCATCAACGCATTGGTGGGGCTCATTGCGCTCTCCGGCATCCTGATGCGCAACACGCTGATCCTGATCGGCCAGATCGAAGAGAACACGCGTGCGGGCATGGCGCCGTTCGATGCGGTAGTGGAGGCCACCCTGCAGCGCTCGAGGCCCGTGATCCTGACTGCGGTTGCCGCGATGCTTGCGTTCATTCCGCTGACCCATTCCGTGTTCTGGGGCACGCTGGCCTATACGCTGATCGGAGGAACTTTCGCAGGAACGATACTGACGTTGGTGTTTCTGCCAGCGATGTACTCGATCTGGTTCAAGATCCGGCCCGGGGCAGAGGAAAGCCACTCTGCGCTCGAACCCAGCGCCAGCGTGACTTCGTAGACATGTGGGCTTTGTCACGTTACGGAGGGTGATCGCGTAGGATGCCGGAATGACGAATCCCAAATCGCTTTACCACGGCCATCGTTTCCCAGCTGCGATCATCAGCCTGGCAGTCCGATGGTACTTCCGGTTCCAGCTCAGTCTGCGCGACATTGAGGAACTGCTGTTCGAACGCGGTGTCATCGTCAGCCACGAAACCATCCGTCGCTGGTGCGACAAATTCGGTGCAGTCTTCGCGGGCTGCGCGAAGACTGTACGACGCAAGACCGGCAGCACCTGGCACCTCGACGAGATGTTCGTGACTCTGCGCGGCGAGCCTTATGTGCTGTGGCGCGCCGTCGACGAGCATGGCGCCGAACTCGACATCCTGCTGCAGAAGCGGCGTGATAAAGCTGCCGCCAAACGTTTCTTCCAGCGAGTGCTGCATTCCTTTCCGGCGCCGCGAAAGATCGTTACCGATCAGCTGCGCAGTTATCCTGCTGCGAAGGCGGAGTTACCGGAACTGGCGAACGTGAAGCACGTGTTCGTGAAGGCCTGTGCGCGCGTGAACAACCGTGTTGAGAACAGCCATCAACCCACCCGCGAACGCGAGCGACGCATGCGAGGGTTTCGCGACCCGAAGCGAACTCAGGCCTTCCTCGCGAGCTTCGGACCGATCCGTCAGCATTTCGCCTTGAAGCGACATCTACTGCGCGCCTCTCTTTATCGCAAACACCTTGCCGCACGTTTCTCGACGTGGCATGAATTCACCGAAGTCCCCCCCATTCCGTCTGCAGCATGACGCAGCGGGTCACTCTTACGCTCGCTCCGTACTTACTCGGCTAACTTGACAAAGCCCGCAGCCTCAATCAGCAGGACGCCAGCGATTTTGCACAATCCCGCCCCTCATGGATCAATTCCCGCGCGACGTTGGACAAAACGCCATAACGCTCGATCGTCGAGAAGCCGGCATCGAGTCGGGCATGGTACAGCCCGAGCATCTCCTTGATCGTGACCCGATCGGCATCAGATAGCGCCGCACGCTCAAGAATGCGCGTAAACGCAACCAGCAGGCGTTGGATGACAAACGTCGCGTGATAGATCGCAAGCATGTCGCGGGCATCCCGACGCAGCGGAGACGCATACTTTATTTCCGGGCTGTTTTGAACGAGTTCCTCGCGCAAATTGATGCCATATAGGTAGGTGTGCGCCGCCTCATGAACCAGCTTGTCGAGCAGGAAGATCCAACTCAGGTCGATCTCCCCGTTCACGAGAATCATCGATTGAAGCTTATCACCCGTTAGCGATAACGCACGCTCGCTAGTCGCACCGGCCGATTCAAAAAAGACGATCGAGCCGACGAGGATCTCGATCTCCGCGGCGAGTTCCGCATACGCGGCTTCAAGCACCCGAACGCCGTGTGTCATAGCCGCTTCCGCGAGTTGCTCCTTTTCCCGGGGCAGCGGCCGTAAGACAATCTCCGTATAGGATGTGCCACCCGAGATTTCGTCCAGCACCTCGCGTAGCAACTTGCAATCGATGCGCGATGCCGGCGTGAATCGAGGCAGCGTCTCGTATCGGTCGCGCGCGATGACCGTGAGCAGGCGCGACGCTTCCGGCAGCTTGTTCTGCTCCGCCAAGCGGATCACATAGTGGTAGGCGAAGCTGTGAAATCCATTGAATCCGGCGGGCTGCAAGGTTGCGAAGTGCGCGTGGACGCTGTCGGGAAACAGCGCCGGCGCATGTGCCGCGAGTTGTTCGAGCAGATCCTCATACGCGGACTTCAGTTGGGATTTGAACCCCGTTGACAGCGACGAAGCCACACTTGCCACCGGAAGAAAGGGATAGGTCATGACAGTGATTGAAGGTCGAACAGTTCTCGGTTAGTCTGGAGATAGTGAGGCAAGCCACTATCTCCGGAATTGAGCATGAGCCTCAACGGCCTGGAAAAGACGATACAAAGGAGTGCAAGCACGAAAAGTTCGCTGCCGTAGATGATGACGGCGTCGGGCGACAGTGTCTTGAGGGCCACGCCCGATATCCAGATGCCCAAAGGAGCGGCGGCCGTGCAAAGAAACATCAGGCTCGATTCCATGCCGGTGCGATGCCCTTCCGGAATCGCCATCGCTCGTTTCGAATTGACTGTGACGTTGAACGTCGTCAACCCGACACCCAATGCGAAACCCAGCACGCACCAAGTGAGGAGATGGTGCGTGAACCCGAACGCAAAGATGGAGGCGCCGATCATTCCGATGCCGACGCTCGAAACTGCATGATCGGAAGCGATGCGCCGGGCTTGCTGGATCAGCAGGGCAGAAGCCCCCAATACGCCCGCGCCCAACGACAGCTCGATGCTGGCCACGTTCAGCATGGTGCCGCCCTCCGCGAGAACCTTGGCTGGCAACAGGAAGAATATGAACGGGACGAACAGCATGTTGGCGAGCAGCGACGCTGTCGCGATCGCCCGCTCGGCTCGAATACCGAGTACCCGTTGCATCCCGTGGCGCAGGTCCCGGAAAAACGACGGTGCTGGCCCGGCGCGCGTTCGCACCGATTGCACCGCACTGAACGACATGTGGAAGGCGAGCGAGGCCACGACGCCGAGACAACTGCTCGCGGCACTCAGCCAAAGCGCGGACTCGCCGCCAAATGCCCCGATCATGAAGCCCGCCAACGTCGGGCCGAACAGGATGTTCAGGATGAAACCCGACGCCTTCAGGCGCAAACCTCTGCGAACCTCGTCGGCATCGGGCGAAATCTCGGGTATCAGCGGTGTGCTCAGCGGCATCAGGGCCGCCACGGCGACGCTCGAGGTCACGCTTGCGATGACGATAACGACAACAAGCCAATTCGAGTGGGTGACGTGAAGCGTACGTGCAACGACGACGACCGGTATCACCGATGCAAGTGCGAGCAGCGACGCGCACAGCAACACGGTGCTCTTGCGGATTCGCTCGGCGACAACGCCGACAAATGGAAGGAATAGCAAGGTCGTCGCCCACGTCGCGATTAGCGTCAGCGTGAGTGCCGACGGGCTTGCGATGTCCTTCAGCAAAAGCCAGGTGGCATAGAATTGCAGGATGCGCGACGAAACCGTCACGGCTGCGTCGGCTAACACATAAGTCACGATCAGCTGCCATCGGGTCGAGTGCATCACGCTATTCGCTCTTCTGAAACTCGTCGGCAACGGATTTGAAAATGGCTGCCGCGTTGAACGCCCGTGCGTTCCCGGCAAAAACTTGCACCTGAATAAATACCTCGCGAATTTGTTCGATCGGTATGCCGAGGTGCAGGGCAGCGCCAAGTTGAAAACGCAATTGATTCTCGCAGCCGCCCATGGCGCTGATTACCCCGAGCGTGACGAGGTGCCGTGTCTTCAGATCAATGCCGGGTCGGCGATACGCGTATCCATAAATGTCCGAAGCCAGTTTATCAACGAGATCGGGAAATACCGGCCGCACGGTCTCGTTGGCCAGCCGGACGCCGTCTGGATTGAACATCTGAAGCAGGTCGCCGTTCTGTTCGATGGGATTCATCGGTCGCCTCTGTCCGATATGGCGGATCCCGGGATCCGCCATTGACAATTCACTACGCTGCTGTCACTTCAGGGCAGCGGTAATTGCGTGGACGATTTTGCTTTGTGCACCTTTCATGACCATCTTGTTTTCGATCTTCATCTGAAGCTCCACGTATTAAAAATTAAAGCAATCCGAAAGAAACGTTCAGGCTCGATGCAGTTCGTTACGAACCGCAGGGCAATACTTGCAGGTAAACAAATTTAGGTAAAGCAAAAAAATATTAGATGCATTGCCGAGAATTTGATGGATTCAATTCGCGTCTCTTAGCCAAGAGCGATCTTTGGGCTAGCAATCATCATCCAATTGATTATAAAGAATATTTTTTAGGGAGCGGAGCGCAAACTCTTGTCGCAGCTAGATCGACTTACACCGGTAAACTGCACCGAAATCAAGGGGATCCCGGAACCAGTGACTCGATGAGGAAAATGATGACGAAAGCGTATGACGAACAGCGGATCCTAGAGCAGCAGGTTCGCGATTGGACCGCAGAACTCAAGCGCCTAGCCGGCCAGATCGCTGCGGCAAGAGGTATGCCGAGTGCAATCGTGATGATCACACCGACCGATGAAGACTACTGGGACGTCATACCCGAGTTGATCGCGGAGGACGCGCTGCAGGTCCGTACGTACGGCTGGCCCGCCGGTTTCAATGTTGAGATCCTCAACCAGGCTGATTAGGAGTGACCTGATGACTCACAAGACCAACAAAAGGGTACTCGCCAGGCCGGAGCCCCTGCGCGTCGATGGAATCGTGTTCCACGTCGCGCTGCATGAAGATCGCTGGATCGAAACAATCGGTGTCCCGTTCGAACATCGTGGTCGCACTTGGGCCGTGCATCGCAGCACGCTCTCCGATCCGTACACGCCGGCGCTGTTCTCGGTGTCGGACGTGGAAACGGGACGAAGCATTGGAAGGATCATGGAAGGGTCGATCGACGCCGCGCGCACCGTGGCGATTGAGAAGATCGACCGAGCCACACCTGAGCAATGGGAGGCGTTTTGCTCTGCAGAGCGATCGGCGAATCCACGCGGGCGCCTGCGTGCTACAGCTGCTTGATCCATGTCGAACCACCTCAGCAGGAGGCTCTGCCCCAGCGCACTTACGTTCGAATTGAATTCACCAAGCCGCGTGCGGCTGAAGGGCCCGTCGATCGTTACGATCGCGTGTTTCGACATCGACAGCATGGAGACGCTGGAGGTCGGATGCCTATTGAGTACCAGGGGCGACGACGTGGTCGAGTGTGCCCGTGTAGGGGGGCGACCTTGCTTTTCGCCCGCAGGCAAGCGTCGATCTCGAAGTGCGGTGAGCCGCGTGTACCGCCGTGCCCTGGCAGATGAATGAGCTGGGCGGCCGGCCCCAGTTCGTGCCGACGTGGTGCCGGTCGAGGCATCGATGGATGCCAGTCTTGCTAGACGCGGCGCGTCGACTGAACCGCAGATTGCGGCAGGAGTTCCCGTCGCCATGCAAGCAATCACACTTGAAATGGGGTTCGAGTGATCCACCCTGGCTACCAAAACTCCACACCTCGCGCGGCGGCTCGTTTGTACGCCGCTGCGTGAAAATCCCGTAGGTCGAACGCTCGGCGATCGGTGTTCAAAGGACAGATCGCCGCGGCCTCGACCACAAATAGAGCGGGCGCAAACCGATCTTGATCGGTCGGGTTGCGTCGCACCCATCCGTGTGTGCCCCACGCGTCAATTAGACCTCTATTCGCGAGCAGACGGTCGAACGCATCGACCCTCTCAAGGAAACAGGCGCGTGTGTTTTCGTCTGAGAACACGTCTGTCGCCACGGCCGCGAGAGCGACCTCGTAAGGGCCAGGATCCGCTCCATAGAACGCAATCAGCATCCCAAGAATCTTCGAAACCCGGCGCGTATCGACCAACACCTCGCCATCGTGGATCGCGCCGGCCAGCTCGAAGGCCGAACAGAACAGGCGTGGCATCAACAGCGGGACGTTCACGATGACCTCCGGTGTCGTGTCGAGTACGATATAAGCGAGGGAACCTCGCACGGCAAGCAGTCCCGATTTATTCTCGGACCTCGTGCGACGCCCCCAAGCGTGCTCTTTACCTCGCGTGTGGCGTCGTCGATCGTAACGAAAGTTTGCGCTATGCTGCTGCAGTGATCGTGTGACCCAGACAATCCCCATGCTGATTCGCAAACAGGGACGCGTAGTCAAGTTGGTGCGCCTCGAACCGTCGAGAGGATCTGCCGCGGTCGGGCGATCGCGTGAGGGCGCTCGTTGTGTCCGTCGTGTAGTCGGGTCGTTTCGCGTCAACGAACCGGTGCCACGGATGCTACTCCAGGTGTTGAACCGCGCCGAACGCCAGACGCTCTCGTGTTGGATGGCTGTCTATCGCGAAGAGCAGGCCCGTGCGCGAGCCCTACCGGTTCTTGCATCGGCAGCCCAGCAATTCGACATGATCGTTGCCGCATTAGATGCTGCTGCAGATACTCTATCGGTCGCGGACGCCGAGCACCTGTGGGCGCAATTGCAGGCGATCTCGCGCGCGCTGAAGCGGGCAGGGCATGCGCGACCGCGAGCTGCACGTCGGCCGGCTCGACCGGCACCTGGTCAACGAGATTTCTTTTGTGAAACCGACGAACTTGTGCAGCCTGCCCGACAGTAAGTGATCGTCGGCATCGTGACCTTGTCACGTCTCAATCCGCGGCCGGTGTTTCTGATGGGTATTTCCGCTGCTAGTCGTAGCGCTTGATGAAGCGATCGAACACGGAAGGCGGGTTCAATACCTTGGCCGATTTGTTCTCTAGATCCACGGACCCGTCGTCATCACTGATCGTGACGAACAGCGTGATTTTCTCGCGCTCCGCACCGGTTCCGAACAGTCCTTCCTGATCGAGAAGTCGCAGCGCTTCGATCATGTCGCTCTGGAGATCTTCAAAAAAGACGTGAAACTTCGCTTCCGGAAAGTTCGGACCAAGTACCGTGTCGGCCAACCTTTTGCATAAGGGATTGAACGAGTCCGACTCGGCTGCTTCATACGCCCATTCGCCGGTCGCCCACGTGAACTCCGGAGCATCCTCGTCGTCATCGATTTCCATCTGTTCGCGGACCCGCTTCAACCCCTCCTCAGTATTGGCGGCCGGCACGACGGTCATCGCGCCACTGTCGGTGTAGAGAGCAAAAGCATAAAAATGTTCGTCGGGATGTGCCGCAAGAAGGGCGCGGTAAGTCACTCGTGCCGCGTCGGCAATCTCCCGCGCGAAATCAGGAAACACGCTCATATTGACCCTCGCTGTATGACCTAGTCGTTGTTACCTAGAAAAACTTCTCGACCGATTCGTTGTAGTTCGGCCCGCATTGCTGCTTGTCCTTCAGCGCGCGGCAGATCCATCGCGCTGATTCTAGCATCGGACTTTTCCCACGCATCGGCTACCGCCTTCGCGTTAACTGCGGAGTGGCCCTCGTTGGGTGCCCACATCAAGGCGTCCTTGTCGTATACCGGATCAATATCCCATTTCTTCGCGACTGCACGGCTTCTCTCAAGCTGCTTCAAGATCGACGGGCGCGTCTTGAAATCCCCCTTGAAGATGATGTGGTGGGCGTGCGGCTTGATCATCCCCTCCGGCGCCTTCGTGCCGGATATCTTCTCGAAGTACCTGCCCCAGCAGTCCTGCAACCCCAGCGGGTCCATGAACTCTATCGGGTTGTGCACGTAAGATTGTGTTCGGTATCCGCCTTCGAGTCCGATCGGATCGCTGCTCAGGTATTGTCCAGAGTCGGGGTCATAGTATCGATGGAGGTTGTAGCTCAGGCCAGTCTCGTCGTCTGCCCACTGACCCGGGAATCGATGCGACGAATCGACGACGGTGCTAATCGGGTCGTTTGCCGCTGGCCTGGCCGGTAACTTTTTGCCCCAGAGCGAGTAGGAGCCGGTCCAAACAGCCTTCCCGGTCGAATCAAACACGGCCCTCGGTAGCCCAATCTGATCCGTCACGATCGGGTAAAGGCCGCCGTCGGTCTCTTGCGCCAGGGGCAGATACGTGTCGGGTTCGATGTGCCAGGTGACACATTGGCCGGTGGTGCCGTCTCGCATCTCGACCCATTGCTCTGCGAGCGTGGCGCCGTCCCAAAGGAACCGTGTAGCTTGCCTGTCTCCGACGTGTCGCTTCTCGATGCGTCGGTCGAACGCATCGTAGCCGTAGGACCAGACTCCTCGTTCGGGCGTTACGACCTTCACCAGACGATTCAGGCCGTCCCAGGTGTACAGCCACGTCTGGGCTCGGAATCCCGGGCGGGCGACGGTCTTTTCGATTGTCCGCCCCCGCTTGTCATAGCGGTACCTGACGTGTCCGACTTGCTCTGGCAGTCCGCCTGGCCGATACATGTGAGCATCCACGGCGTCTTGGTGGCCATGCGCCGCAACGTTCATCGCCGCGTCGTAGCGGAAATGCTCGGACGGGTGAACGAGGCTCGTCGCGGACACGACCTGCCCACGTGCGTCGTGCTTGAGCTCGAGCGAATCGGTGTTCGTTTGCAGACGCTCCAGTTGGCCCGCTTGATCGTATTCATAGACGTGGCGGGTCAATTGCTCGATCGCGCGCACAGAATCGGTTTGCAGAGCTTCGAACGCGGCACGCGGCCCGGCAACTTGGCGCTGAAGCCGTCCCACGGGATCGTAGTCCTGCCGCGAGAGGAAGTCGCCGAATTGTCCCCCGGTCATGCGTCCAAGGCCATCTCGATGGATCGCTAGACCGGCAACCTCCGTGCAAGCTCCCAGGGCGTCGTACGCATAGGCAGTCTCACGTCGCGGCGTCGTACGCATGAGACGCCTTCCCTCCGCATCGTACATGTGACGCAGGAGTTCGCCGTTCTGGTCCTCGGCGATAAGCCGGCCGCCACTGCCATACGCGAAATTCGTGATATGCGTCGCTTCGCCGTTCACCGAGCTGGCCGATGCGAGATGACCACTTGCGTCGTAGCGGTAGAGGAGCTTGGCGTCGCCGGCGTCGATTTCGACGACTCGGTCGTACAGATCGTAGCCGTAGCGCCATTGACCGCCATCGGGCAGCGTCTTTGCAAGGAGTTTGCCAGCCGCATCGCGCGCGTAGCGCGTCTCGCGCCCACCCCAGTCGATTTCGCCGACGAGACGGCCGGCGGCGTCGTATTGATAGGTGTAAGTTTCGCCGAGCTGATTGACAACGCGTGTCAGGCGGGTCGCATGATCGTATTCGAATTGAATCATGTGGCCTGTCGCGTCGATCGTCGAAGTTAAGAGATCGAAGGGGCCGAAGGTTCTTTTCGTCGTTCGTCCGAGCGGGTCGATCCACTCGACGGGCAAGCCCTCGCCGTTATAGCGCACACGCAACACCGAGCCGTCTGGACGTGTGAGAGCGGTCAACTGTCCGCGGGGATTGTCGGGCCCGTCGACGTAGCTGAAGCGTGTCGTTGCGCCGTCCGGTGTGGTCTCTTCTAGCACGCGGCCAAGTAGATCGACCTTGCGCAGCAACTTTGCGCCAGAGGGCAGCTCAACAGAGCGAGGACGATGGTGCTCGTCGTAACTAAGCTTCGTTTCGCGCTCGCCCTGAACGATTCGCAAGAGCTCGCCCCGGGCGCCATACCGATAGCTCGTTCGCACGCCGTCGGCGTCGGTGCGGGCGATGATGCGGCGGAGATGGTCGTACTCCCACTGAATCTTGCTTCCGTTCGGTTGAATTGCGGAAAGCAAAAGCTGCGAATCGTCGTATTCGACCTGCAACGCGCGGCCACCGTGGTCCTCGACCTCGACCAACAAACCGACCTCGTTATAGCGGAACGTGGTTCGCCTGCCGAGCGCATCAGTCCTGGCAGTGAGATGGCCGAACGTCCACTCTTGCCGGACACATGCACCGGTTGGATCGGTCTCCGCGATCACCATGCCGTCGTCGTCGTACTCGAACACACGCTGTCCGTCTGCGTCGATCACCCGAGTCAGGCGGCTTTCGTATACGAAACGACCAGTGTGGTAGCCCTCGGCGGTACCGGTCTCGATCACTCGTCCGTCAGAATCATAGAGATACCGGACATCGGTCTGATCACTGTCGCGCCAGCGGACCATCCATCCGCGTCGTACTCATAGTGAAACCGCCCGAACTGATAGCTCGCGACGTCGGCGAGCGCACCGCTGCTATAGCGGTACTCGACGAGAGTGCGAGGCGTACTGTCGTTCTCGTGAAGAACTATGCGATCCGGATTCGCATCGCTTGCGTGATAGTGCACTTCAACGGTGTATCCGTCTGTATGTTTGAGGCTAGAAAGTCGATCTGAGCCATCGTAGGATAGGGTGATTGCGTTGCCGTCGAGATCTTCAATGCGCTCAAGTCGAGACTCACGCGCGTCCGTCAATGGCGCAAAAATATGGAGTACGCGGGAATCTCTGTCCAAGATGCGTGGTTCTTCTCGGCTTCCGACGAGTCGATATCGCGGCGCAGTGACATTGATGGAGTTGAGCGCCATCTCTGGCGCATCGAATCCAATCGCGAGACCTGCACCGTTGTGAAAGTACACGAATCGTTCGTCGGTGATCGATAGCCGCTGCGACCACGAATCGGACCAGCGTGGGCCCAACATTCCTCTGTCATCCGAACGTGTCCGGTAACGACGAGTCAGCTCGAGCGGGAGCACGCCAGGGATCGACAGGTCGGTTCGAATTTCGAGCAGCTCACCGGACACTGGGTCGACCGGGTCTTTACATAGGGAGCGGGTTGCGTCGTCGATGCCGAGACGCTTTGCGGACACCCGTGCGATCGCGCCCCCGGCGATCCCGCCGATCAGGCCGGCGATGAATTCCTGCGTTGCTGATAGTTCAGGGTTCTTCGGCCCGTATTGCCCAGTCGTCTTGTCGATGAAGATGCTTTTGCGGCCGGAGTTGATCTTGCCGCTGCAATGAGTCTCGTGGCCGATTCGGACGAGCGGGAGACCGTTGACGAATACGGTTTTGCTACCTTGCACCAGCGGCTGCGGACCGGAATGGTGATCGCACTGCACGATGTCGGTTACGCGGGCAACCTTCTTTCCTTCGAAGAAGACGTTGCTCGAACCAGTCTTGATCTGCCCGCAATCGCTTCCCATGCTCTGGCTTGCGGAGGCGAGGGCACTTCCAAGGCTGAGGCCTGCTCCCAGCGCTGCGCCGGCTAAAACCACTCCGAGCACGCCTCCAGTGGCGATCGTTGCAGCCAGTAGGGCGCCAGCGGCCACGCCGACGGCGATGCCGGCAACAATGCCCCAGAAGCCGGATGAGTGGGCAACTGCGTCTCCGACACAAGCCGGATGGGGGGCGCCGCGGCCGATCGTCAAACCCAGCGCGTCACCTGCGCCGACAAATCGATCAGCCATCCATCCGGTGAACCCAACCTCGTCGAGGCCCCATGCGACGCCTGCGGCTATGACCGCGGGGGCAGCGGCCAACGCGCCGGCTCCTAAAGCAGCGGCGCCAGTCGCGCCAGCTCCAATCGCCGCGGCGCCGACGGCGTACCCCGCATAGCCGACGCCGGCGCCAAGCATTGCATAGTTTGCGCCGGCGACATACTTCATCTGCTGCTGCTTAACGAGGTCGCCGTCTTCCAGTTTCTGGATCGGGCCGGACAGGGCGGAATTTGCGCCGGCGCCGGTGGGAGGCGCCCAAGGGGACAGAGGAGCGGGACGAGAATCCAGCGCGTAAGTGGCCTGAAGGACGGCGTAGCGGGGCCAGATAGGCCTGGACGGCCGCGCAGGTACCGTACACGCGGAAGCGGTTCATGAAATGGTCCGACCCTATGGCGATCTGCGGGGGCGTGCACGCAAATTGGGCGGGATTACTTGCGAGGCGATCGACCAGGAGGAACGGAGGAGGTGGGCGAGAGTGTGGGCCCGGACTCGTTAGAGCAGCGACATTTGGATTGAATCGCTCTCTTGGACGGCGTGAGCCATATCACTTTTGAGGTGCTCGCGCCGCTCGGATCGTTGTTCATTCCCGGGTAGAGGATCACCGCCGGCGCTCGGCCTGACCTTGCGTACCCACTCGACACCAAGCACGTCGGAGGAGAAAACAACGCCTGGCGCGACCCGTACAAGCTGGCTCATCCGACGGCCCTCTTAGAGCGAATGAATATCGAAGTGTGACGCTGCGTATCGTGCGCTGCAGCTCCGCACTTCAACGTCGTCACGGGTGAAGGTTGCCCATCCATCCGTGACGATCATCTCCGCGCACGGAAATACGTCGCGATGTCCGTTTGCCGTTGCTGCGACGATCGTACGCTCACGACACGTTGCCGAGTATCTCCCATCGGACTGGAGTTGACCCTGTAATACCGGACACAGCATCACACTAAGGTTGCTGAATCCATCGAGCGCCGGAACTCGCGAGGCGAGCGGTATTTCAACGCGCTATGGGGATGCTTCTCGTTGTAATGCTCGAACGCGATGGCCAGGTTGCG
>NZ_QOBB01000074.1:0-35413 GCF_024704855.1 Burkholderia sp. HAN2018
CTCGGGCACCCTGCCCGCCGGCCCGGCGCGACGCCGAGGGCGCCGACCTGCCGGCCGCCGCGCGACCGCTCGCGAGCGATGGCCATCCAGATAATTACGACGGAGTCCCCATGTTTTCCCGACGCTATCTCGCGATGTGGTGCGCGGTCCTGCTGTTCGTGGCCGTCGCGGCACTCGCCGCGCGGCACACGATCGCGTGGCTGTGGATCCTGATTCCCGCCGCCCTCGTCGCGCTCGGCCTGTACGACCTGAAGCAGGACCGCCACGCGATCCTGCGCAACTACCCGCTCTGGGGCCACTTCCGCTTCCTGTTCGAATTCATCCGACCTGAAATCCGCCAGTATTTCGTCGAGGACGACACCGACGAGAAACCGTTCTCGCGTGCGCAGCGCAGCCTCGTCTACCAGCGCGCGAAGAACGTCGCCGACAACCGCCCGTACGGCACCGAGCTGAACGTGAAGGCCGTCGCGCACGAATGGATCAGCCACTCGCTCGCGCCGACGAAGCTGCCGAACCATGATTTCCGTGTCCGCGTCGGCGCGAATCGCGCGCAACCGTACGACATTTCGATCTTCAACATCTCGGCGATGAGCTTCGGCTCGCTGTCCGCGAATGCGATCCGCTCGCTGAACCTCGGCGCGAAGAAAGGCGGGTTCGCGCACGACACGGGCGAAGGCTCGCTGTCGAAGTACCACCGCGAGAACGGCGGCGACATCATCTGGGAAATCGCGTCCGGCTACTTCGGCTGCCGCAACGACGACGGCACCTTCAACCCCGACAAGTTCGCGAAGCAGGCCGCCGATCCGCAGGTCAAGATGATCGAGGTCAAGCTGTCGCAGGGCGCGAAGCCCGGCCACGGCGGCGTGCTGCCGGCCGCGAAGATCACGCCGGAGATCGCCGAGACGCGCGGCGTGCCGATGGGCAAGGACTGCATCTCGCCCGCAACGCACTCGGAATTCTCGACCCCGCGCGGGCTGCTCGAATTCGTCGAACGGCTGCGCACGCTGTCGGGCGGCAAGCCGACCGGCTTCAAGCTGTGCGTCGGCCATCCGTGGGAATTCTTCGGGATCGCGAAGGCGATGCTCGAGACCGGCATCGTGCCGGACTTCATCGTCGTCGACGGCGCGGAAGGCGGCACGGGCGCGGCGCCGCTCGAATTCACCGACCATGTCGGCGTGCCGCTGCAGGAAGGGCTGCTGCTCGTGCACAACACGCTCGTCGGGATCGGCGTGCGCGACCGCGTGAAGATCGGCGCGAGCGGCAAGATCATCACCGCGTTCGACGTCGCCCGCACGCTCGCGATCGGCGCGGACTGGGTGAACTCGGCGCGCGGCTTCATGTTCGCGGTCGGCTGCATCCAGGCGCAGACCTGCCATACGGGCCGCTGCCCGACCGGCGTCGCGACGCAGGACCCGGTGCGCCAGCGCGCGCTCGTCGTGCCCGACAAGGCCGACCGCGTGTACAACTTCCACCGCAACACGCTGCACGCGCTGCAGGAGCTCGTGCAGGCGGCCGGCCTCGCGCATCCGTCGGAGCTGCGCGCGCATCACATCGTGCAGCGCATCGCGCCGCACGAGGTCCGGCTGATGTCGCAGCTGCTGAAGTACCTGAAGCCCGGCGCGCTGCTCGACGGCAACACCTGCGGCTTTACGCTGTACGACAAGTGGTGGCCGATTTCGCGCAGCGATTCGTTCACGCTCGGCGAGGCCGTCTACGCGTCGATCGAATGATGCAGGCGAGCGCCCCCGCCGCGGGGCGGCCCGGCAAAAAGAAAAGCGCCCCGCGGGGCGCTTTTCTTTTGTCTGCCGAATGCGTGAATGCGTGTACGCGTCGCGTGCGGCTCAGTTCTGCGGCAGCGTGTCGGCGAACGACTGGCGCTGCAGCAGCTTCACGAAGTGCTTGTCGAGGTTCGGGTGGCGGTCGCGCCAGTTGAGCTCGGGCATCCGGAAGTCGAGATAGCCGAGCGCGCAGCCGAGTGCGATGTCGGCGAGCGTGTAATGATTACCGACGCACCACGTCTTGCCGCCGAGCCCTTGCGACATCGCGACGAGCGCGTCGTCGATCTTGCGCTGCTGGCGCGCGATCCAGCTCGCGCTGCGCTGCGCTTCGTCCCGCTGCGTGTATTCGAGACGAATCGCCACGGCCGCGTCGAGCACGCCGTCGCCCAGCGCTTCCCAGCAGCGCACTTCGACGCGCTCGCGCCCCGACGGCGGAATCAGCTTGCCGACCGGCGACAGCGTGTCGACGTATTCGCAGATCACGCGGGAATCGAACACCGCGGCACCATCCTCCATCACGAGGCACGGGACCTTGCCGAGCGGATTCGAAGCATGAATATCCGTCTCCGGCGCCCACACGTTCTCGAGCTCCAGCTTGTAGTCGATCTTCTTTTCAGCCAGCACGATCCGCGCCTTGCGGACGTACGGGCTGCTGAGCGAACCGATTAATTTCATCATCTGCCTTTTTAAGGGAACCGCCGAGAGTATACGTTGTCGCCGATCATAACCGGCCGGCGTCGCGCGACAGAAAATCGCCCGACCGGCCTGTGGATGGTTTGCAACAACCGTCACGCGGGCCGCCCGGCGCGGCTTCCCGCCCCCTCTCTCACGCGCGGCGTCACGCGGCGCTACAATCGCACGAATGAACGCGCCCCTCGATACCGCCATCGCCGTCGACGTCTACCGCCAGCGCCGTGAACGCGTGCTTGCCGCACTGCGTGCCGCCGGCGGCGGCGTCGCCATCGTCCCCACCGCGCCGGAACTGCTGCGCAACCGCGATACGGCCTACCCGTACCGGTACGACAGCTACTTCCATTACCTGACGGGCTTCACCGAGCCGGATGCCGTGCTCGTGCTGAACGCGGCCGCGCCGCACGGCGCGCCGGAGTCGATCCTGTTCTGCCGCGGCAAGAATGCCGACCGCGAGATCTGGGAAGGCTTCCATTACGGGCCCGAAGCCGCGCGCGATGCGTTCGGCTTCGACGCGGCGTTCGCGGTCGACGTGATCGATACGGAGATGCCGCGCCTGCTCGCCGACTCCGGCACCGTGCACTACCGGTTCGGCGCATCGGCCGACTTCGACCGCCGGCTCGCGGGCTGGATCGACGCGGTGCGCGCGCTGGCGCGCACGGGCGTCGCCGCACCGGACGCGATGCTCGACCTCACGCCGCTCCTCGACGACATGCGGCTCGTGAAGGACGAGCACGAGCTCGCGATCATGATGCGCGCCGCGCACATCTCCGCGCTCGCGCACCGCCGCGCGATGCAGGCGTGCCGCCCCGGCATCCGCGAATACGAACTCGAAGCCGAGCTGCTGTATGTGTTCCGCAAGCACGGCGCGCAGTCGCCCGCGTACGGCTCGATCGTCGCGGCCGGCGCGAACGCGTGCGTGCTGCACTACCCGGCCGGCAATGCAACCGCGAAGGACGGCGACCTGATCCTGATCGACGCCGCGTGCGAACTCGACGGCTACGCGTCGGACATCACGCGCACGTTCCCGGCCAACGGGCGCTTCTCGCCCGCGCAACGCACGCTGTACGACATCGTGCTCGCCGCCCAGCAGGCCGCGATCGATGCGACGCGCGCCGGCGTGCCGTTCGAGGCACCGCACGACGCCGCCGTGCGCGTGCTCGCGCAGGGGCTGCTCGACACCGGCATCATCCCGAAAACGCGCTTCTCGAACGTCGACGACGTGATCGCCGAGCGTGCGTACACGCGCTTCTACATGCACCGCACCGGCCACTGGATCGGCATGGACGTGCACGATTGCGGCGACTACCGCGAGCGGCTCGCCGAGCGCGACGGCAACGGCGCGCTGCCATGGCGCACGCTAAAGGCCGGCATGACGCTGACGGTCGAACCCGGCCTCTATGTGCGCGCCGCCGACGACGTGCCGCCCGAGTACTGGAACATCGGCATCCGCATCGAGGACGACGCGATCGTGCGCGAGCAGGGCTGCGAGCTGATCACGCGCGGCGTGCCCGTCGCGGCGGACGAGATCGAAGCGCTGATGCGCGCACTCGCATGACCGGCTGCCGCCGACCGTTACCTCCGTTTCACGAATCAAGATGACGACCGCCTCCTCCCCGGCCACGCCGGACTACGACCTCGCCATCGTCGGCGCGGGCCCCGTCGGGCTCGCGCTCGCCGGCTGGCTCGCGCGCCGCAGCGCCACGCAGCACGCATCGATCGCGCTGATCGATGCGCGTGAACCGGCCGCGAGCGCAAACGATCCGCGCGCGATCGCCGTGTCGCACGGCAGCCGCGTGCTGCTCGACACGCTCGCGTGGCCCGCCGACGCGACGCCGATCGAACACATCCACGTATCGCAGCGCGGCCATTTCGGCCGCACGCTGATCGACCGCGACGAACACGACCTCGCCGCGCTCGGTTATGTCGTGCGCTTCGGCTCGCTCGTGCAGGCGCTCGCCGGCGCCGTGCGCGGCACCCGCGTCGACTGGCTCACGTCGACCACCGCGCGCGAGCCGCAGCAGGATGCCGACGGCGTCACGCTGACGCTCGATGGCCCGCAAGGCGAGCGCACGCTGCGCGCACGCATCGTCATCAATGCCGAAGGCGGGCTGTTCCACGAACAGCGGGCCGATACCGGCAAGCATCGTCGCGACTACGGCCAGACCGCGATCGTCGGCACGGTCACGGTATCGGCGCCGCGCCCGAACGTCGCGTGGGAACGCTTCACGCACGAAGGCCCGCTCGCGCTGCTGCCGCTTGGCGGCCCGCGCCAGGCCGAGTATTCGCTCGTGTGGTGCTGCACGCCCGACGAAGCGGCGCGCCGCGCCGCGCTGCCCGACGACGCATTCCTGCGCGAGCTCGGCAGCGCGTTCGGCGAGCGCATGGGCGACTTCGTCGCGATCGCGGGCCGCGCGTCTTTCCCGCTCGGCCTGAACGCCGCGCAGACGCTCGTCAACGGCCGCGTCGCGATCGTCGGCAATGCCGCGCAAACCCTGCACCCCGTCGCGGGCCAGGGGCTCAACCTCGGGCTGCGCGATGCGCATACGCTCGTCGACACGCTGTCCACGCAAGGCTTCGAAGCGACCGCGCTCGCCACCTTCAACGCGCGCCGCGCACTCGACCGGCGCTTCACGATCGGCGCGACCGACACGCTGGCACGCCTGTTCACGATCGACTCGGGCCCGCTCCCGCTGCTGCGCGGTGCCGCGCTGACCGCACTCGAGTTCGTGCCGCCGCTCAAGAAGGTGATCGCGCGCCAGATGATGTTCGGCCAGCGCAACTGACGCGCGGTGCGCACAGTCGCGCCACTCAAACCGGGTCAAATCGGCGGGGCATGGGAATACGGTAAAATGCGCGTTTCCGTCTGCCCTTTTCATGCCCGCGCCCGCCGCGGGCGGTGCCATTGCGATGCCCGTTATCGGCTCTCACGTATTGCGTAACAACCTGTTCGTCGCCCCGATGGCCGGCGTGACGGATCGTCCGTTCCGCCAGCTCTGCAAGCGGATGGGGGCCGGTTACGCCGTGTCCGAGATGGTCGCGTCCAACGCGCAGCTGTGGAAAAGCGCGAAGACGATGCGGCGCGCGAACCACGAAGGCGAAGTGGAGCCGATCGCGGTCCAGATCGCGGGCGCCGATCCGGCGATGATGGCCGAAGCGGCCCGCTTCAACGTCGACAACGGCGCGCAGATCATCGACATCAACATGGGCTGCCCGGCGAAAAAGGTCTGCAACGTCGCGGCCGGCTCCGCGCTGCTGCAGAACGAGCCGCTCGTGCAGCGCATCGTCGAGGCGGTCGTCGCGGCGGTCGGCACGGGGCCCGATGCGGTGCCCGTCACGCTGAAGATCCGCACGGGCTGGGATCGCGAGCACAAGAACGCGATCACGGTCGCGCGCCTGGCCGAAGCCGCCGGCATTTCGATGCTCACCGTGCACGGCCGCACGCGCGCCGACCTGTACCGCGGCGACGCCGAATACGACACCATCGCGGCCGTGAAGGCGGCGGTGCGGATTCCGGTGGTCGCGAACGGCGACATCACGTCGCCCGCGAAGGCGAAGGCCGTGCTCGACGCGACCGGCGCCGATGCCCTGATGATCGGTCGCGCCGCGCAAGGTCGGCCATGGTTGTTCCGCGAAATCGATCATTTCCTGCAAACCGGCGAACTGCTGCCCCCGCCGCGGATCGACGAGATCCAGCACGTGATGAACGAACACCTGGAAGACCACTACGCCTTCTATGGTGAATTCACGGGAGTCCGTACTGCGCGCAAGCACATCGGCTGGTACACTCGCGGCCTTTCCGGTGCCAACGGGTTCCGGCACAGGATGAACACGCTCGATTCCACCCGCGAGCAGCTCGCCGCCGTCAATGCATTCTTCGAGGCGCAAAAGGCGCTGTCGGACCACCTCGTCTACGTCGACGACGAAGAGGAAAACGGCCAGGGCGAGTCGGACGACCATAACCAGTTAGCAGCATGAGCAAGCACAACATCGAACAATGTGTCCGCGAGAGCCTGGACGTGTATTTCCGGGATCTAGACGGCTCCAATCCGCACGACGTCTATGAAATGGTGATGTCCTGCGTCGAAAAGCCGATGCTCGAGGTCGTGCTCGTACAGGCAGGCGGCAACCAGTCGCTCGCCGCGGAGTACCTCGGCATCAATCGCAATACGCTGCGCAAGAAGCTGCAGCAGCACGGCCTGCTGTAGGCAGCCGTCCCGTCCCCGTTTCCCTGGCTATTGGTGGTTCCATCATGATCAAGCAAGCGCTCATTTCCGTTTCCGACAAGACCGGCATTGTCGACTTCGCGAAGTCGCTGTCCGACCTCGGCGTCAAGCTGCTGTCGACGGGCGGCACCGCGAAACTCCTCGCCGACGCCGGCCTGCCCGTGACCGAAGTGGCCGATTACACGGGCTTCCCGGAGATGCTCGATGGGCGCGTGAAGACGCTCCACCCGAAGGTGCACGGCGGCATCCTCGCCCGCCGCGACCTGCCCGAGCACATGCAGGCGCTGGAACAGCACGGCATCCCGACGATCGACCTGCTCGTCGTGAACCTGTATCCGTTCGTCGCGACGATCGCGAAGGACGACTGCACGCTCGCCGACGCGATCGAGAACATCGACATCGGCGGCCCGACGATGCTGCGCTCGGCCGCGAAGAACCACCGCGACGTGACGGTCGTCGTCGATCCGGCCGACTACGCGGTCGTGCTCGATGAAATGAAGGCGAACGGCAATGCGGTGGGCTACGCGACCAACTTCCGCCTCGCGACGAAGGTGTTCGCGCACACCGCGCAATATGACGGCGCGATCACGAACTACCTGACGAGCCTGACCGACGAGCTGAAGCACGCCTCGCGCAGCACGTACCCGGCCACGCTGAACCTGGCGTTCGACAAGGTGCAGGACCTGCGCTACGGCGAGAACCCGCACCAGAGCGCGGCGTTCTACCGCGACCTCGCGACGCCGGCCGGCGCGCTGGCGAACTACCGCCAGCTGCAAGGCAAGGAACTGTCGTACAACAACATCGCGGATTCCGACGCGGCGTGGGAATGCGTGAAGACGTTCGACGCACCGGCCTGCGTGATCATCAAGCATGCGAACCCGTGCGGCGTTGCAGTTGGCAACGATTCGGCCGACGCGTACGCGAAGGCGTTCCAGACGGATCCGACGTCGGCCTTCGGCGGCATCATCGCGTTCAACCGCGAAGTCGACGAAGCGGCTGCCCAGGCCGTCGCGAAGCAGTTCGTCGAAGTGCTGATCGCCCCGTCGTTCTCCGATGCCGCGAAGCAGGTGTTCGCCGCGAAGCAGAACGTGCGCCTGCTCGAGATCGCGCTGGGCGACGGCCACAACGCATTCGACCTGAAGCGCGTGGGCGGCGGCCTGCTCGTGCAGTCGCTCGATTCGAAGAACGTGCAGCCGAGCGAGCTGCGCGTCGTCACGAAGCGCCAGCCGACCGCGAAGGAAATGGACGACCTGCTGTTCGCATGGCGCGTCGCGAAGTACGTGAAGTCGAACGCGATCGTGTTCTGCGGCAACGGCATGACGCTCGGCGTCGGCGCCGGCCAGATGAGCCGCGTCGATTCCGCGCGCATCGCAAGCATCAAGGCGCAGAACGCGGGCCTGACGCTGGCCGGTTCGGCCGTCGCGTCGGATGCGTTCTTCCCGTTCCGTGACGGCCTCGACGTCGTCGTGGCGGCCGGCGCGACCTGCGTGATCCAGCCGGGCGGCTCGATGCGCGACGACGAAGTGATCGCCGCAGCCGACGAGCACGGCATCGCGATGATCCTGACGGGCGTGCGTCACTTCCGTCACTGATCGCGGCATGCGGCCCGCGCGGCCGCTGCACGACAACCCGGCGGCATTGCACCCGCCGGGTTTTTTATTGCGTTGCGCCAGCGCACGCAACCGTGCGGCCGGCGCCGCACACCATTCGTTGTAGTATCGCTGCATCACGCCATTCTCCTCACTCATGCGAATTCTCGGCATCGACCCCGGCCTGCGCGTCACCGGTTTCGGCATCATCGACGTCAGCGGCCACCGGCTCGCCTATGTCGCGAGCGGCGTGATCCGTACGCCGACCGCCGACCTGGCCACCCGGCTCGGCACGATCTTCCAGGGCGTCTCGACCATCGTGCGCGAGCACGCACCCGATCAGGCCGCGATCGAAAAGGTGTTCGTCAACGTGAACCCGCAGTCGACGCTGCTGCTCGGCCAGGCGCGCGGCGCCGCGATCTGCGGCCTCGTCGCGGGCGGCCTGCCCGTCGCCGAATACACGGCGCTGCAGCTCAAGCAGGCCGTGGTCGGCTACGGCCGCGCGACCAAGACGCAGATGCAGGAGATGGTCACGCGGCTGCTCAATCTCTCCGGACAGCCGGGCTCCGACGCGGCCGACGCGCTCGGCATGGCGATCTGCCACGCGCACGGCGGCGACACGCTCAGCACGCTCGGCGGCCTCGCGCCGGCGCTCGCAAAGAAAGGGCTGCGCGTACGGCGCGGACGGCTGGTCGGCTGACATCGCGCGTGCCGGCGTGCGGTCTGCCGGATCGACCGTGTTGAGCGTTTCGACCGTTTCGACCGCACGCGGCACACCCGCGACACCCGTTGCCCCGGCCTGACGGCCGATCCCGTCGGCATTGCGCCGCACGTGCGCTACACTCGCGCTTTATTCCTCGCATCCCGCCCTCCATGATCGGTCGCATCGCCGGCATCCTGCTCGAAAAGAACCCGCCTCACCTGCTCGTCGACTGCAACGGCGTCGGCTACGAAATCGACGTGCCGATGAGCACTTTCTACAACCTGCCGCAAACGGGCGAGCGCGTCGTGCTGCTCACGCAGCAGATCGTCCGAGAGGACGCGCACCTGCTGTACGGCTTCCTGACGCCTCAAGAGCGCACGACCTTCCGCGAACTGCTGAAGATCACCGGCATCGGCGCGCGCATGGCGCTCGCCGTGCTGTCCGGCATGAGCGTGCAGGAACTCGCGCAGGCCGTGACGATGCAGGACGCCGCACGCCTCACGCGCCTGCCCGGCATCGGCAAGAAGACGGCCGAACGCCTGCTGCTCGAACTGAAGGGCAAGCTCGGCGCCGATCTCGGCGCGCTCGCCGGCGCCGCGTCGCCGTCCGACCACGCAACCGACATCCTCAACGCGCTGCTTGCGCTCGGCTATTCCGAAAAGGAAGGCCTAGCCGCGATCAAGAACGTGCCGGCCGGCACCGGTGTATCTGAAGGCATCAAGCTCGCACTGAAGGCGTTGTCGAAGGCGTAACGCGCGTTCAATCCGGCCGTCGAAACCAGTGTCGCGCGGCGCGGCATCGCGCGCCAGTCGGCCGTTCGGCCAGGTGGGCGGGCGTGCGGCGCGCGGTACAATGGCCGCATGATTGAAACCGACAAACTCGCCACCGAGCAGCGGATCATCGCCGCCACGCCCGCCTCGTCGCACGAGGAGGTGTTCGAACGTGCGCTGCGGCCGCGCCAGCTCGACGACTACGTCGGCCAGGAAAAGGTGCGCGGCCAGCTCGAGATCTTCATCGAAGCCGCCAAGCGCCGCTCCGAGCCGCTCGACCACGTGCTGCTGTTCGGGCCGCCGGGCCTCGGCAAGACGACGCTCGCGCACATCATCGCGCGGGAGATGGGCGTGAACCTGCGCCAGACGTCCGGCCCCGTGCTCGAGCGCGCGGGCGATCTCGCCGCGCTGCTGACGAACCTCGAGGCGAACGACGTGCTGTTCATCGACGAAATCCACCGGCTGTCGCCGGTCGTCGAGGAAATCCTGTATCCGGCACTCGAGGATTACCAGATCGACATCATGATCGGCGAAGGCCCGGCCGCGCGCAGCGTGAAGCTCGACCTGCAGCCGTTCACGCTGGTCGGCGCCACCACCCGCGCCGGGATGCTGACCAACCCGCTGCGCGACCGTTTCGGGATCGTCGCGCGCCTCGAGTTCTACGACGCCGATCAACTGTCGCGCATCGTGCGGCGCTCGGCATCGCTGCTGAACGCGCAGATCGATCCGAACGGTGCGCTGGAAATCGCGAAGCGCTCGCGCGGCACGCCGCGGATTGCGAACCGGCTGCTGCGCCGCGTGCGCGACTTCGCGGAAGTGAAGGCCGACGGCCAGATCACCGCGGCCGTCGCCGATGCCGCGCTCGCGATGCTCGACGTCGATCCGGTCGGCTTCGACCTGATGGACCGCAAGCTGCTCGAGGCGATCCTGTACAAGTTCGACGGCGGCCCGGTCGGTATCGACAACCTCGCGGCGGCAATCGGCGAAGAGCGCGACACGATCGAGGACGTACTCGAGCCCTACCTGATCCAGCAGGGCTTCCTGCAGCGCACGCCGCGCGGGCGCGTCGCGACGCTGCTCACGTATCGCCACTTCGGGCTTTCCGTGCCCGACGCCGGCCGCACCGAACGCGGCGAGTGGGATACCCCCGACGGGAAGTAACCCGTCGCCCGAGCCACACCCGCCATGACGACGCCGCCCAGCCGCCACCCCGCCGCACCTGCACCGGGCCCGCGCTGGGCCGAGCCGATCCGCAAGCGGCTCGTGGCCGGCGTCACGCACCTGACGGCGGGTGGCGGCGGCCCGTCGCTCGACCTCTCCTCTCCGCCCGGAGATCCGGGGCTGTTCGGCCCCGACGCCGTCTGCTGGCGCGTACATGCCGACTTCACGTCGATGATGACGGGCGGCATCGCCGCCCTGCTGCTGCAGGCACTCCATCCGCTCGCCCTCGCGGGCGTCTGGGATCACTCGTCGTTTCGCACCGACATCCTGGGTCGCTTGCGGCGCACCGCCACGTTCATCACCGGTACGACCTTCGGCAGTCGCGCGGACGCCCTCGCACTGATCGAGCGCGTGAAATCGATCCACGCGCACATATCGGGCACCGCACCGGACGGCCGGCCGTATCGCGCCGACGATCCTGCGTTGCTGACCTGGGTGCACGTCGCGGAAGTATCGAGTTTCCTCGCCGCACATCTGCGCTACGTGAATCCGGCCCTGCCGGGTGAATTGCAGGATCGCTACTACGCCGAGACGGCACTGGTCGCCGAACTGCTCGGCGCACATGAGGTTCCCCGTTCGCGTGCCGAGGTGGCCGCGTATCTCGCACGCATGCAGCCCGAACTCGAGGCCGGGCCGCGTACGTTCGACGTGATGTCCATCCTGCTGAACGTGCCGGTCGCGAAGCCGGTGCTGCGGCCGGCCGCGTCACTGGTGATGCATGCCGGAATCGACCTGCTGCCGCCGTGGGCGCAGCGCATGCTCGGCGTGTCGACGTTCGCGCCGCTGCGGCGCGCGGTGGTCCGGCCCGGCATACGGGTCGTCGCGCCCGTGCTGCGCTGGGCGCTCGTGAATGGCACGTCAAAGCGTGCGCGCCGCCGCGCGACGGCAGCACCGCCCGACGGCGCCTCGTCCACCTGACGATCCGCTTCTTCCCGTCATTTCAATTTGCTGTCAAATACCTGTGACAAGCTGACGGGCTTGCACCCGCGCACGGTCGCACGCGCCGTCCGTCCCGCCTGTCCGTGACCCGCGCGGTGTTCCGCCAATCCGACCGACACCCGATACCCGATACCCGCGATGCCACGCCTGCCGATCCGTTTCGCCCTCGCCGCCAGCCTGTCCGCCGTCCTCGCCCTCGGCGCCTGTGGAGGCGACGATGTCGCCGCCGTCGCGCGTTCGGACGCGCAAACGCCGTCCGGCGGCACCCCGACCGCGCCTGCCCCGGCGCCGCCCGCCACCGTCACGCCGCAACCGGGCAAGTGGAAGGCTGCCCGTGCGGGCGACCTGATCGACGTGACGCTCGGCGACCTCCATCCGACGCAGGGTGCAATCGGTTACGACCAGATCTACTACAAGCTCGGCCGCTACGAACTGCAGCCCGACAAGAAATTCGACGACTTCTGTGCGGACGAAGGCCTCGGCGGTGTCGCTTCGGCGGGCTACACGGCCAAGTCGGTACTGCGCGATCCCGCCAGCTACGCGTGCAAGACGACCGACGCGAACGCCCGCGACCGGTCGGTGCTGAACCCGGTCGTGATCGGCCCGAACGGCGATGCGCTGTACCTGACCGACGGCCACCACGGCCTGTCGACCTACTACGAGACGCCCGACGGCGGCCCGGCGCTGCACGTGCACGTCGTCGTCAAGGACAACCTCAGCGACTACTCGGGCGACGCGTTCTGGCAGCAGATGCAGAGCCGCGGTTATCTGCGCCTCAAGAACGGTGACGGCAAGCCGATCACGGCCGCCCAACTGCCGGCCGGGCTCGGCCTGAAACTCGGGATGACGAACGACCGCTACCGCTCGCTCGTCTATTTCACGCGCGACATCGCCTACAGCAAGCCCGCACAAGCCACCGACTACCTCGAGTTCTACTGGGCCGACTGGCTGCGCGCGCAACCGGGCACGTTCTCGCTCGCCGGCTACGACCTGACGCGCGCCGGCGCAACCGATCCCGATCCGGCAAAGGCCGACACGGGCTACCTGAACGCGGTCTGGAATGCGTCGACGCGCATGGTCACGGCCACGGACCCCGTGATCGACGGCAAGACGGGCGCCGACCTCGGGCGCGCGGACGCGATCAACGGCGGGAAGAAATACAACAAGGGGGAATTCGACAAGCTGCGCCAGCCGATCGCGGCGGACAAGCCCGGCAAGATCGCGTACGCGCTCGACTACAAGACCCGCCACGCGCTGCCGCAGTAAGCGGCGAGCGCCACGCGGGAAGGAAGCCCCGGCCGGCCATGCCGGACGGGGCCTGCCGGTTCAGAGCACCTTGCGGTACCCGTCGTCGTCGCTCGCGGCGTCCAGGTGCGACACGTCTGCCCATTGCACGACCTGCGCGCGGCCATCCGCGTAATCGACGACGTTGATGCTCGTGTTGAGCAGCTGATAATTGCGGGGCGCCGACAGTTCGATGCCGTTTGCAAACCGGTACACGCTGTCGAGCACGCCGCCGTGCGCGACACACGCGATCCGGCCGCCCGGGTGCGCGGCCACGATCGGCTCGAGCGCGTGCAGCACGCGGTGATAGAACTCACGCTGCGATTCGCCGCCTTCCGGCGCGAAACCCGGATCGCGCGTCTGCCACGCCGCGTATGCGTCCGGAAACAACGCCTCGATCTCGGTACTGTCGTGCCCCTGGAATGCGCCGTACGAGCGTTCCCGCAGCCCTTCCCGCAGCCGCAGCGGCAACCCGAGCGCATCGGCGAAGGGCTGCGCGGTCTGTTGTGCGCGCATCAGGTCGCTCGAATAGACCGCGTCGATCCGTGCACCGTCACGCGCGTCGCGTGCGAGCCGCGCGGCCAGCTTTTGGGCCTGCGCGAGCCCCGTATCGGCCAGCGGGATGTCGATATGGCCCTGGATGCGCTTGATGCGATTCCAGGCCGTCTCGCCATGGCGGATGAAAAGAATCTGCGTGGTGGCCATCGCGGGGCGTCTCCGGGGAAGAATCAGGGCCGCACTTGCAGCCAGAATGTCACGGGGCCGTCGTTGACGAGCGACACCTGCATGTCGGCGCCGAACTCGCCCGTCTCGACGACCGGATGGCGCGCACGCGCGGCCGCGACGAAATAGTCGAAAAGCCGCGCGCCTTCGTCGGGCGGGGCGGCCGGCGTGAAGCTCGGACGCAGCCCGCTATTGGTATCGGCCGCCAGCGTGAACTGCGACACGAGCAGCAGGCCGCCTGCGCGGCCCTCGCCGTCGATATTCGACACCGGCAGGTTCATCTTGCCGGCGGCATCGCTGAACACGCGGTAGCCGAGCATTTTCGCGAGCAGCTTGTCGGCCGCTGCATCGGTGTCGCCGCGCTCCGCGCAGACGAGCGCGAGCAGGCCCGCGCCGATCTCGCCCGTCGTGCGGTCGCCGACGCGCACGTCGGCGCGCTTCACGCGCTGGATCAGCGCGATCATGCGGTCAGCGTGACGCGCGCGAAGCGGCGCTTGCCGACCTGGACGACGAACTCGCCGGCTTCGACCTTCAGGCCCTTGTCCGACACGGTCGCGCCATCGATCTTCACGCCGCCCTGCTCGATATTGCGCAGCGCTTCGCTCGTCGACGGCACGAGGCCCGCCTGCTTCAGCAGCTGGCCGATCGCGAGCGGTGCGCCCGCGAGCGTGACCGACGGGATGTCGTCCGGCACGCCGCCCTTCGCGCGGTGGTTGAAGTCCTCGAGCGCACGTTCGGCGTCGGCCTGCGAGTGGAACCGCGCGACGATTTCCTGCGCGAGCAGCACCTTGAAGTCGCGCGGGTTGCGGCCGCCTTCGGCCTCGCGCTTGAAGCCGGCGATCTCGTCGAGGCCGCGGAACGACAACAGTTCGAAGTAACGCCACATCAGCGTGTCCGAGATGCTCATCAGCTTGCCGAACATGTCGGTCGGCTTCTCGCTGATGCCGACGTAGTTGCCCTTCGACTTCGACATCTTCTCGACGCCGTCGAGGCCTTCGAGCAGCGGCATCGTGAGAATGCACTGCTGTTCCTGGCCGTACTGCTTCTGCAGCTCGCGGCCGACCAGCAGGTTGAACTTCTGGTCGGTGCCGCCCAGCTCGAGATCGGCGTTCAGCGCGACCGAATCGTAGCCCTGCATCAGCGGGTACAGGAATTCGTGGATCGAGATCGGCACGCCGCCCTGGAAGCGCTTCGTGAAATCCTCGCGTTCGAGGATCCGCGCAACCGTGTAGCGCGATGCGAGCTTGATCATCCCGTCCGCGCCGAGCGGCATCGACCATTCGCTGTTGTAGCGGATCTCGGTCTTCTCGCGATCGAGCACGAGCGCGGCCTGCTCGAAGTAAGTCTTCGCGTTCGACTCGATCTGCTCGCGCGTGAGCGGCGGGCGCGTCGCGTTGCGGCCCGACGGATCGCCGATCAGCGACGTGAAATCGCCGATCAGGAAAATCACCGTGTGGCCGAGGTCCTGCAGCTGACGCATCTTGTTCAGCACGACGGTGTGGCCGATGTGGATGTCGGGTGCGGTCGGGTCGAGGCCGAGCTTGATGCGAAGCGGCGTGCCCGTGGCCGCGCTGCGCGCGAGCTTCTGCGCGAACTCTTCCTCGATCAGCAGTTCGTCGACGCCGCGCTTCGTGACGGCGAGCGCATGCCGGACTTCGTCGGTGATCGGGAAAACAGGCTTGGAACTGGGTTCGGTGCTCATCGGTGCCAGGAAGAATGTCGCAAAAACAGGGATTTTCCCATAACTTGCGCGCCCATCGCTTAACGGCGCGCCGCGTTGCGCGGATAATCGGGCGCAAGGCGCGCGGCACCGGCCCGCGCCGCACGATCCAGGAGAACCCAACGTGCCGCAACGACAGCCGCAAAACGCCCATCCGGCCGACGGCATCTACTTCGGGCTGATGTCGGGAACCAGCATGGACGGCGTCGATGGCGTCGCCGTGCGTTTCGAGGCCGGCAAGGCGCCGGTCGTGCTCGCGGAAGCGTTCGTCGGCTTCGCGCAATCGCTGCGCGACGTGCTGTTCGCGCTGCAGCAGCCCGGCGACGACGAGATCGACCGCGAATCGCTCGCCGCGAACGCGCTGGTCGCGCGCTATGCGGTGTGCTGCCACGAATTGCAGCGCACGGCCGGGCTGTCGCGCGACGAGATCCGCGCGATCGGCGTGCACGGCCAGACCGTGCGCCATCGCCCCGAGCGCGGTTATACGCGGCAGATCAACAACCCGGCACTGCTCGCCGAGCTGGCCCAGGTCGACGTGATCGCCGATTTCCGCAGCCGCGACGTCGCGGCAGGCGGCCACGGGGCGCCGCTCGCGCCGGCCTTCCATGCAACGGTGTTCGGCGCGGCGGGCGAGACGCGCGTTGTCTGCAATCTCGGCGGGATCAGCAACATCACGATCCTGCCCGGCGAAGGCGGCGACGTGCGCGGTTTCGACTGCGGCCCCGCGAATGCGCTGCTCGACGAATGGGCGACCCGCCATCTCGGCAAGCCGTACGACGACGGCGGCAAGTTCGCGGCGCGCGGCACCGTCCATGCAGCGCTGCTCGACGCGCTGCTCGACGAGCCCTATTTCGCCGCACCGCCGCCGAAAAGCACCGGGCGCGACCTGTTCAATCCCGCCTGGCTCGACGCGAAGCTCGCCGCGTTCTCACACGTCGCGCCGCAGGACGTGCAGGCCACCCTCACCGCGCTCACGGCCGTTTCGGTCGCGCGCGAGATCGCACAGCATGCAGCGGGCTGCAAGGCCGTGTTCGTATGCGGCGGCGGCGCGCGCAATCCGGTGCTGCTCGATGCGCTCCGGCACGCGCTGCGCGAGGCCGGCGTGCCGGCCACGGTCGATACGACGGCGGCACTCGGCGTGCCGCCTCAGCAGGTCGAAGCACTCGCGTTCGCGTGGCTCGCGTACCGTTTCACCGCGCGCCAGCCCGGCAATCTCGCGACGGTCACCGGTGCGGCCGGCAACCGCGTGCTCGGCGCGCTCTATCCGCGCTGACGCGGTGCCGCCCGCGCGGCGAGCGCCGCATGGAAAACGGGCACAAAAAAACGGGGCATGATGCCCCGTTTTTCATTCCGGCGAACCGGCGTGGATCTGTCGTGCGCTCAGACCGAGAACGACGAGCCGCACCCGCAGGTGGTGGTCGCGTTCGGGTTCTTGATCACGAACTGGGCGCCGTTGAGGTCGTCCTTGTAGTCGATCTCGGCGCCGACCAGGTACTGGTAGCTCATCGAGTCGATCAGGAGCTGGACGCCGTTCTTGTTCATCACGGTGTCGTCCTCGTTGACTTCCTCGTCGAACGTGAAGCCATACTGGAAGCCGGAGCAGCCACCGCCCTGCACGAACACGCGCAGCTTCAGGTCGGGATTGCCCTCTTCGTCGATCAGTTGCTTGACCTTGTCGGCTGCGGCGTCGGTGAAGACGAACGGAACCGGCATTTCGGCCGTCGTTGCTGCGGATTCGGTAACAGCGTTCATTGCGAACTCTCCAAAAAGCTTTAGCCGCTATTGTAGGGCCGATCAGAAGATCGTGCTGAAGTCCATGAAATCAATAGGTTCTTGTCGATTTCATCAAACACGCATGCGCAGGCCGCGGCAGCACGCGCCTGGAAACGGACATAAAAAAACCGCCAGCGCAAAAGCTGGCGGTTTTTCCGGCGGACGCCGCCCGGGAGCGGCGCGGCCATGAAGCGGAAATTAACGCTTCGAGAACTGCTTGGCGCGGCGTGCCTTGCGCAGACCGACCTTCTTACGCTCGACTTCACGTGCATCGCGCGTGACGAAGCCTGCGTTCGACAGCGACGGCTTCAGCGTCGCATCGTAGTCGATCAGTGCACGGGTGATGCCGTGGCGCACTGCACCTGCCTGACCCGTTTCGCCGCCGCCGTTCACGTTCACCTTGATGTCGAACGTCTGGCCGTGGTTCGTGAGTTCCAGCGGTTGACGCACGATCATCAGCGACGTTTCGCGCGAGAAGTAGTCAGCGATGGGCTTGCCGTTGACGATGATGTCGCCCTTGCCAGCCTTGATGAAGACACGTGCGACTGCGCTCTTGCGGCGGCCCGTACCGTAGTTCCAGTTACCGATCATGTGGGTCCCCTTAGATCTCGAGCGCCTTCGGCTGTTGAGCCGAGTGCGGATGCGTCGCTTCTGCGTAGACCTTCAGCTTCTTGATCATCGCGTAACCGAGCGGGCCCTTCGGCAGCATGCCCTTGACCGCCTTCTCGAGCGCGCGGCCCGGGAAGCGTTCCTGCATCTTGCCGAACGTCGTTTCATAGATACCGCCCGGGTAGCCCGAGTGACGGTAGTACTTCTTGTCCAGAGTCTTGTTGCCCGTGACCTTCAACTTGCTCGCGTTGATGATGATGATGAAATCACCAGTGTCGACGTGCGGGGTGAACTCAGGCTTGTGCTTGCCGCGCAGACGGCGTGCCACTTCGCTGGCAACACGGCCGAGAACCTTATCCGTCGCGTCAATCACGTACCATTCGCGCGTCACCTCATGGGCTTTTGCGGAAAACGTCTTCATGATCGATCCAAAAAAATTGCTTTGCCCGATGTGTTCTTCCTGCTTGTCTGTGTGCGCTTCGAGGCGCGGTGCAGGCTCTCCCTGTTCTTTTTCCGTGGGCATGAATGCGGAAAAGCCCTGAATTATAAAGGAAATACCGCAACGCGGTCAAAGGGAATCCGCTCCCCGTGTCCACGGCGGCCGAAATGGGCCAAAATCCGGTCGTGCCCCGACAAGCCAGGCGAACCGAGCGCCCGGGGAGGCACCCATCGACACGCGGCACATGACCTTGCCGCGCCAGACCGGCCGAACACGGAAAACAACAAACAAGCATGATGAATCAACGACTTACACCCTTCCTCGCGGCCGTGATGCTGGCCGCCGCGGCACCTGCCGTCGCCGCCCGCGCCGACTGCGAAGCCAAGCTCGAAGCCCTCGATACACGCCTTGCCGAAGCCCGTGCCGCGCATGCCGAGGATCGCGTCGCTCGCCTGCGCGCGGTGCGCGAACGCGTCCGCCACTTCTGCGCACGCGGGCACGGGCATGCGTCGGCCGTCCACGCGCCGGCGCCCGATGCGCGCCCGCGCGGCACGCCGCCCGACGCGACCTCGCAGCCTGCTGCAAGGCAGCCCGCGTGACCCTGTCGGCGCGCGCAAACCGCGCGCCGATGTTTGCATGGGACGAAAAAAAGCCCGAACGGCTGGTTCGGGCTTAATCCACCATAGGAGGAGGGTGGAGGAGACATTCGGAGGTTGCCGCAGCGCGACAACCAATGAGGCTCATTATACGAACGCGTCGTCGACTCCACAAGAAAATTTGCATTGCGAAATCAAACGCCACAATATGAAATTTAATGCGGCGCGTTTGAATCACGACTTTTCTCTTTGAAATCAATGGCCTGATCCCGGAAAGTACGATCAGGAGCCGCCCACATCTAGAGCAAAACCCCTAAGTCCGGAGGGGAATTGGCTGTCCGGGGCGCCGCTCGCGCGGTGCCCGCGTTGCGCGTCGTGCACCGCATCAGCCGGCCGTTGCGCCGCGGGCTACAATGCCGGATCGAATCCGAATCAGGCAACGCTGGAGTGCAAGCATGGAATGCAAAGTAAGCTGGATGGGTCAGGACGGCATGGCGTTTTCCGCCGAGACCGGCAGCGGCCACCTCGTCGCGATGGACGGCGCGCCCGAAGGCGGCGGTCACAACCTCGCGCCGCGCCCGATGGAGATGGTGCTGCTCGGCACCGGCGGCTGCACGGCCTATGACGTCGTGCTGATCCTGAAGAAGAGCCGCCAGGAAGTCAGCGGCTGCTCGGTCACACTGAAGGCCGAACGCGCGAGCGAAGACCCGAAGGTGTTCACGAAAGTGCACTTCCACTTCACCGTCACCGGCCGCAACCTGAACCCGGCCACGGTCGAACGCGCGATCAACCTGTCGCACGACAAGTATTGCTCCGCGTCGATCATGATCGCGAAGACGGCCGAACTCACGCATTCGTTCGACATCGTCGCCGGCTGAACGCACGGCGAGCGCACATGAAAAAAGGGCCGGCGCTCCGCTAGGAGACGCCGGCCCTTTCGCATTCGAACGGCAAAGCAGGCCGATAAGCCGGATTCTGTGCACGCTGCGCGCCGAAGCACGCAACGCGTGGCAGCCATTCCTCTAGGCGCGCCATTGCTGACGCGCTCAAGCTTCCTACCCGCAGACGAGACGGGGGCCCCGTCCTGCATCCGAAGATGCGCGCCTGCCTACTTGGAATTGCTCCGGGTGGAGGTTACCGTGCCGGCGAACGTCGCCGTCGCCGCGGTGCGCTCTTACCGCACCGTTTCACCCTTACCTGATCCCGGCTTGCGCCGGGCCATCGGCGGTTTGCTTTCTGTTGCCCTGTTCCGCGTGTCGCCACGGATGGCCGTTAGCCATCACCCTGCCCTGTGGAGTCCGGACTTTCCTCGCCCCCGCGCGCCCGAAGGCGGCGAGGCCGCGACTGCCTGGCCTGCTTTGCGACGCGCATTCTAGCACTGCGCGCCGCCGCCGGCAGCGCGCGAGCGGCGGCCGCTGCGAAATACGGCCGGATCGTCGTAGAACGCAGGCTCGACATTCGCATCGCACCAGCCCGGCACGCCGAGCACCGGAAGCGGCGCGAAATCGCGGCTCGTCAGCGCGCGCGTCGCGAGTTCTGCGGCGACACGGGCGTCGACATGCGCGATGCGTTGCGCGTCGGGCCACGAAAAATAGTCGGCGCCCACTTCGACGATCCACGTGTGCGCGGTGCAGGATTTGTAAGGCGCGACGAGTTTCTCGAGCAGCGCATGGCCGACCAGCCGCGCCTCGCAGCGCGTGCCCCACGCATCGCGCGCGGCGACCAGCAGCCGCGGCCAGTCGAACCCGCGCAGCGCGTCGGCGAGCGCACGGTCGGCCGTCACGAACAACGCGGCGTTCTCGTCGAACAGCGTGAGCGCGTCGCGCAACGTGCCGCGCACGGGGCCGACCCCGCCCGCCGCGTCGATCGCCGCGGCCTGGCGCGCGTTCAGTGCGGCCTTGACGCGCGGATATGCGAACCAGACGAGCGCGTTGAAGAAGTCGTGCTGATTGTGGCGGGTCGGGACACCGCCCGTCTCCGCGATATGGGTCTCGTACGCGACGCCGGGCGGCAATGCTGCCTGCGGCACGAACCGCAGCGGCCGGCCACGGCCGCTGGTGCGCGGGCCGTCGGGCCCGGTATCGCCCAGGGCGCCGTTCAGCGCGTCGAGCAGCGCGGCCTCGCCCGCCCTCGCGGCCGCCTGTGCAACGCGGCCGGGGCCCGCGTACGGCGCGAGCCACGGCACGGACCAGTCGATCCGCGCAAAATCCGCCGCCCCGCTACCGGCCGCCTGGCCAGGTTCGCGCGGCGGCGCGAAGGTCACGCCAGTTTCCAGCCGATCGTCTCGCCGCCGCGCAGCGGTACGACGGGCGTATCGCCCGCGAAGATCTCGCGCGGCAACTCCCATGCCTCGCGACACAGCGTGACCGTCTCGGCGCTGCGCGGCAGCCCGTAGAAATCGGCGCCGAAGAAGCTCGCGAAACCTTCCAGCTTGTCGAGCGCACCGGCGTGGTCGAACGCTTCCGCGTACAGTTCGAGCGCATGCAGCGCCGTATAGCAGCCCGCGCAGCCGCACGCGGTTTCCTTCGCGTCGCGCGCATGCGGCGCGCTGTCGGTACCGAGGAAGAAGCGCGGGTTGCCCGACGTCGCGGCCTCGACCAGCGCGACGCGATGCGTCTCGCGCTTCAGCACCGGCAGGCAGTAGTAATGCGGGCGAATCCCGCCGACGAACAGCGCATTGCGGTTGTACAGCAGGTGATGCGCGGTGATCGTCGCGCCGAGCAGGCCGGGCGCCGCATCGGCGTCGCGCACGTAGTCGGCCGCGTCCTTCGTCGTGATGTGTTCGAACACGACCTTCAGGCCCGGGAAATCGCGGCGCAGCGGCGTCATCACGCGGTCGATGAAGACCTTCTCGCGGTCGAACAGGTCGATCGATGCGTCGGTCACCTCGCCGTGCACGAGCAGCGGCATGCCGGTTTCCTGCATCGCCTCGAGCGTCTTCGCGCATTTCGCGAGATCGGTGACACCGTGGTCGGAATTCGTCGTCGCACCGGCCGGATACAGCTTCACGCCGTGCACGAAGCCGCTTTCGCGCGCGCGGCGGATCTCGTCGGGCGGCGTGTTGTCGGTCAGGTACAGCGTCATCAGCGGTTCGAACGTCATCCCGGCCGGCAGCGCGGCGAGGATCCGCTCGCGATAGGCCTGCGCCTGCGCGGTGGTCGTCACCGGCGGCTTCAGGTTCGGCATGACGATCGCGCGGCCGAACTGGCGCGCGGTGTGCGGCAGCACGGCGGCCAGCATGTCGCCGTCTCGCAGGTGCAGGTGCCAGTCGTCGGGACGGGCGAGCGAGAGCATCGCCGGGGAGGAAGCGTTCGAGGCAGTCATAGGAGGCGTCGTGAGGAACGTGCTTGCCGTTGGCGGGGCCGGAACACGCGTGCGCGGGCCGACTGACGGCAAACCGCAACACGGGGCCTTTGGCCAGCGGAATCCGCTTTTTACCGCTCAGGGCTCGGTGATATGCTAGAAGCCGCATTGTACCGGGGTTCGCCCGGTTCGTTACCCCCCGCCTGAGCCTGCTGCCCCAAGTAAAATGTGCCAACTCTTAGGAATGAACTGCGCCGCGCCGACGGACGTCACATTCTCCTTCACAGGTTTCGCGGCCCGGGGCGGGCTCACCGATCACCATGCCGACGGCTGGGGCATCGCGTTCTTCGAGGACAAGGCCTGCCGCCTGTTCATCGATCACCAGGCATCGGCCACGTCGCCGATCGCCGAAATGGTGAAGCGCTACCCGATCAAGTCCAAGAACACCATCGCGCACATCCGCAAGGCGACGCAGGGCCACATCCTGCTCGAGAACAGCCATCCGTTCATGCGCGAGCTGTGGGGCCGGCACTGGATCTTCGCGCATAACGGCGACCTCCAGGACTACGCGCCGGACATGGACGGCAGCGTCTATCATCCGGTCGGCACGACCGACAGCGAACAGGCGTTCTGCGTGCTGATGCAGGGGCTGCGCGAAGCGTTTCCCGGCGCGCAGCCGCCATTGCCCGAACTGTTCGAGCGCGTCGGCGAGCTGACACGCGGCATCACCGATCACGGCGTGTTCAATTTCCTGATGTCGAACGGCCAGGCGCTGTTCGCGCACTGCTCGACACGGCTGCACTACCTCGTGCGGCGCTGGCCGTTCTCGACCGCGCATCTCGTCGACGAAGACCTGTCGATCGACTTCGCGAAATACACGACGCCCGAGGATCGCGTCGCGGTGATCGCGACGCAACCGCTCACCGACAACGAAGTCTGGACCGCGTTCGAGCCGGGCGAACTGATCATGTTCCAGTGCGGCGACGTCGCCGCGCGGATGCGGATCCCGGTGCCCGAACGCGTGCTCGAGAAACTGCGCAATCCGGCGCTCGACGCATCGGCATCGGCGCCGCGTGACACACGCGAGGCGCTCGCCACCGCCGCCGACGTCGATTCCGACGACGCGATCGACTTCTGAGCCCCGCGCGCCAGCGCCCTTCCCCTGTCAGCCGCTGTCCGGCAAATCGACGGCTCGCCGCCGGGTCATATCGCTCGCCCCGCGCCGATTCCGGTTCATCCGGGCCAGATTCCCGTATATCGAAGCGAAGCAGCACAACATTCGCCCGATTCGATTCGTTTCAATATAAAACGATCCAGGCGAGAAAATAATAAATCACTCAATCGGAATGCAGATAATCCGGAAACCGCATTTTAACGTATCGACCTGACGCAAACCGTGCGCCACCCCACTGATCCCGCGATCGCAAATTCGCACGCAAATAATCGGCCGAATCCTTACCCTGCAAGGCCTTCAGTTCGATTCGTCACACAATCAAAAAATACCGAATAAAAGCGGCACTATTGCCGCATTTGTTAGCTTCCCGACAATTCACCTCCTTCCCGATCAGTAGAGTCCGCTCATCCTCGGTGTAACGAATCGCGAATGACGGAGATACGGCCACGGACGCCACACATCCATTCACGCCATTCCCCACCGCGGATTGCGATTTCACCGCACCGCGGTGAAAACCACATCAAAACAAGAGAGAGGGGCTTGTCGTGAATCACTCATTTCGATCGATATGGAGCGAGACCACCGGCTGCTGGGTCGCGGTTGCGGAAACGGCGCGGGCGCGCGGCAAGCGGTCGGGCAGCCCATCCGGTGCAGGCCTGCGCGCCGCCCACGCGGCAGCGCGCCGGACGCCGCTTCGCGCCGCGGCACTCGGTGCCGTGCTGGTCATGCTGTCGGCAAGCTCCGCGTACGCATCGACGTGCGGCAGCGGTGCGGCCGTCGCGAGCGGCGGTACCTGCGCGCTCGGCAGCTTCAGCCCGACCGTCAATGACAACCTCGCCGGCGCCACGACCGTGTCGGGCGGCGACCGCGTCGGCCTGACGGGCGCATGGACCGGCGCAACCGGCGACATGGGCTATACGCCGATGCCGTTCGCCAATACGCCCATCATTTCAGGCAATCCGGATCAGCCGCTGGTGTCGCTCGGCGGCAAGACGCAGAGCGTCGGCACCCCCGACTCGATCACGGGCGGCCATACGTCCGTCGCCACTTACGACTCGACCGCGTTCGTCGCGTCGAACGCGGGCTCGACCGTCGTGCAGGTCTATCACGACGTGAACGGCGACCAGTACGTGAACACGCGCATCGGCACGGTCGCGAATTCGGGCGGCACGCTCGACGTATCGATCGGCAATCCCGCGAACGCGCCCGCGGCGACCGGCAACGCAATCACGATCGCGGCCAAGCAGACCGACCTGACCTACGCGGACGGCACCGGCTCGACACCGAGCGTCATCAACTGGAATTCGCGGAACCAGGTCTGGTTCATCACCGGCGACTATCTGGCAAGCGGCGGCCCCGTCGGCCGCATCGAGCTCGACGTGCCGACCTACGCGGGCACCTTCACCGCGTTCGACGGCAGCAAGTGGACCGTCACCGACGCCGCGTCGCTCGCCGCGTACAACAACTTTCTCGTGCGTTCGGTCCAGAACGGCGCACTCGGCTCGCAGGCAGCCTACGACAATGCGTTCGGCCAGGCCGTGACGTTCGCCACGCAAACCTTCGAGTATGCGAACAACGTGTCGCCCGACGACAAGAACGCGCTCCCCAGAAACTATCCGTCGGTGATGCACGGCACGGGCGCGAACGCGACGCTGCACATCGGCAAGGACGGCCAGATCGACTTCCGCGGCGCCAATACGATCGACGCGAGCGCGGCCGTCGTCGCGGAAAACGGCGCGCACTTCGTCAACGACGGGCGCCTGTCGGGCGACTTCACCCTGGTGCGCCTGTTGAGCGGCGCGAGCGGCGTCAACAACGGCGTGATTTCGTCCGGTTACACGTCGGGCGACAATGTCGGCACGGGCGGCACCGTACCGCCCGACAATTTCGGCCTCGATACGTACGTCGAAGGCAGCGGCGTGTATGCCAACGGTACGGGCACCACGTTCGTCAACAACGGCGTGATGAACGTCGGTGCGTGGAATCTCGACCACAACCGGCTCGACCTGCAGAACTACGCGATCGCCGCGACCGACGGCGCGAACGCATCGAACGCCGGCACGATCAACGTCGGCGTCAACGCGACGACGCTCGACAGCCAGGTGATCGGCGGCCTCGTCGCCGGCGGCAGCTTCACGAACGAAGCCGGCGGCACGATCTATCTCGGCCGCGCGGCCCAGTACGATGCCGGCACGCCGGAGGCCGCGAACGACGTCGCGCTGTCCACGCACGCATACGGCATCCTGCTCGGCCCGTCGGGCACCGCGAACAACCTCGGCACGATCGTGATCGGTTCGCAGACGCAGAACGGCGCCGCCATGGCGAGCATCAACTCGTCGTCCGGCACGCTGACCAACGCGGGCTCGATCGTCGTCAACGGTGCCGCGCCCGGCACGCCGCTCGCCAACGTCGGCATGCTCGCGGCCAACACGGCGGCGACCGTGACCAACACCGGCACCATCACGCTGAACGGGGTAAACGGCATCGGCATCATGGTCGTCGGGACCGGCACGAACGCGACGGCCGCGACCTCGACCGGCACGATCAACGTGGCCGGCGGCCTCGATCCCGCATCGGGCACACGAAACTACGGCGTGTGGGCCGAGGGGCCGCACGCGAAAGCCACGCTCGACGGCGCACTCAACCTGACGGGCACCGGTGCGATCGGCGTGCACGCGCGCTCGGGCGCGACGATCGACGTCGGCGCCAACGCGGTGCCGGCGTTCATGTCGGGCACCAGCCAGATCGGCTTCTATGCCTATGGCGCCGGCTCGAAGATCAACGTCGCCGCGCAGCACCTGAGCGTCGACACCGACGATTCGACGCTGTTCCGAGTCGCGGGCGGCGCTGCCTACACGGGCGCGTCGGCAGCCGGAACGCTGACGACCGACGTCAACGGCCAGCGCGCGCACGGCGTGCTCGCGACCGACACCGGCACCGTGCTGTCGACCGGTAACGCGATCTACAACGTCAACGGCGCGAACGGGATCGCGATCGGCGTCGAGGGCGGCGCGCAAGGCACGATCGACGCGGGCGCGACGATCAACCTGAATGCCGCAGGCGCGATCGCGGGCGTCGTCGACGGCCAGGCGCACGACCTCGCCGGCGCCAATGCCGGCGCGCCGGTCGCGACGACGCTGACCAACGACGCGGCCGTTACGTCGTCGACCGCGGGCGTGACGGGCTTCGTCGCGCAGAACCTCGGCACGCTCGAGAACCGCGACTCGGTGCTGCTGACGGGCGCCGGCTCGACGGGCGTCGTGGTCGGCACGCTCGGCACGGTGAACAACGCGTCGACGATCCGCGTATCGAACGGCACCGGTGCGCTCGTGCAGGGCCCGTCGGCCACGCTGGCCAACGCGGGTTCGATCGAAGCCGATGACGGCGTCGCGGGCGTGCGTCTGACGGGTGCCGGCGCATCGGTCGCGCTGTCGGGCACCGGCACCGTGATCGCGAACGGCAGCGCCGACGGCGTGCTGATCGACTCGACCGTATCGGGCGGCGGGATCGCGGCCGGTGCGACGTCGATCGCGGCCGGCGGCTCGGGCAGCGGGATTCACAACCTCGGCACGAATACGACGATCGCGCTGTCCGGCACACAGGTCACGACGACCGGCGGCGGCGCGAGCGGCATCGTGTCGACGGGCGGTGGCGCGCGCATCGCGGCCGATGCGGCGACGGTCGTGCGCACCGCCGGCAGCAACGCGCTCGGCATCCACGTGACGGGCGCGGATTCGACGCTCACGGCGACCGGCACGACCGTCGCGACGACGGGTGCCGGCGCACACGCGATCGTCATGGATGGCGGCGCGACGGCCCTGCTGTCGGCCGCGAAGATCGCCGCATCGGGCAGCCTGGCCGACGGCATCGTCGCACGCAACGGCGGCCGCATCGGCGATACGGGCTCGACGATCGCCAGCGCCGCCGGCAACGGCGCAACCGCCGACAGCGGCGGCGTGCTCGCACTGACCGGCACGACGCTCAAGGGCGCGGCGGCCGGCGTGCTGACGTCGGATACGCTCGCAAACGGCGCGACGAGTTCGGTGCTCGTCGACGGCGGCAGCGTGACGTCCGCGACCGGCCCGGCCTTCGCCGCGCGCGGCGGCACGGCCGACATCGCGGTGCGCAACGGCACGGTCGTGACGGCCGGCAACGGTACGCTGCTCGACCTGTCGAACGGCAGCAACGCCACCTTCACCGCATCGGCCGTGAACCTGGCCGGCGACATCGTCTCGGACGCCTCGAGCACCGGCAACGTGCGCCTCGCGAACGGCACGACCCTGACCGGCAAGATCGACCCGGTCGCACTGACCGTCGACCCCACCAGCACGTGGCGCATGACGGGCAGCTCCGTGCTGAGCAGCCTGAACAATGCGGGCCTGGTCGCATTCGCCGCGCCGACCGGTTCGCCGACGCTCGCGGGCAGCTACAAGACGCTCACGACCGGCAGCTACGTCGGCAACGGCGGCACGATCGCGCTCAACACGTTCCTCGGCGCCGACGCATCGCCGACCGACCGGGTGATCGTGAACGGCGGCACGGCAAGCGGCACGACGGGCCTGAAGATCGCCAACACGGCCGGCACCGGCGCGCAGACGAAGGGCGACGGGATTCCGGTGGTCGTCACGACCAACGGCGGCACGACCACCGCATCGGCATTCCAGCTCGCCGGGCCCGTGCAGGCGGGCGCGTACGAATACCGGCTCTATCGCGGCGGGCAAGGCGACGCGAACGGCTGGTACCTGCGCTCGCAACTCGATCCGTCGGACCCGGGCGACCCGATCCACCCGTCCGGTGGCGGCGACGGCGGCGGAAACGGCAACGGCAGCGGCAGCGGCGGCACGCTCGCGTATCGGCCCGGGGTCGCCGGCTACGCGCTCACGCCGCTGCTGAACGCCGACTACGGCTTCTCGACGCTCGGCAAGCTGCACGAGCGCGTCGGCGACATCGCCAACCTCGACAAGCAGCAGCCCGGCAATCGCGACGGTGTATGGGGACGTATCGGCGGCCAGAGCCTCGACGCGAACGCAGGCCGCTTCTCGGCCGACGAGCGCACCTTCTTCGCGCAGTTCGGCAAGGACTGGACGCTCGACCAGGCGCCGAACGGCGCCGGCAGCACGCATGCGGGCGTGACGGCCAGCATCGGCGTGTCGAACGCGAGCTTCAGCGACATGGCGCGCGCCGATACGGCCAACCTGTCGACGTCGACGGGCTCGGTCGAGATGCACGCGCAGAGCGTCGGCGGCTACTGGACGAAGTACCTGTCCGACGGCACGTACTTCGACAGCGTCGGGCAGGTCACGCACTACGGCAACCGCTATCGCGACAGCTACGGCAACGAGGCGTCGCAAAACGGCTTCGGCGTCGCGCTGTCGCAGGAAGTCGGCAAACCCTTCGCGATCGGCGGCCTGCCGGTCGCGGTCGAGCCGCAGGCGCAGCTGATGTACCAGTACCTGAAGCTGAACGGGTTCAACGACAACGTATCGGCGGTATCGGGTACGACGACGAACGCGCTGCGCGGCCGCGTCGGGGTGCGCATCTTCCGGCCGAACCTGCAGTCCGCTTCGGGCGGCAGCGCTGCCACGCCGTACTTCACGGCCGACGTGCTGCACGACTTCCTGTCGCCGGGCCAGACCGTCGTCGGCGGCACGCCGTTCGCGACGCATCTCGGCCGCACGTGGTACGAGCTCGGCGTCGGCGTGACCGCGAGCTTCGGCAAGTCAGGCGAGCTGTACGCGAACGCGAAGATCGCGCGCAACATCGGCGGCGACTATCGGCGCGGCATCGTCGGGCAGGTCGGCTACCGCTACAGCTGGTAACGCCCGCGAACGGCGGACAGCGGACGAAAAAAAACCGCCCGGCGCTCGGCCGGGCGGTGTTCGCATCGACGCGCGTGACCCGCGCGAACGCTCAGTGCAGGATCTTCGCGAGGAAGTCCTTCGCACGTTCCGATTTCGGATTCGAGAAGAAATCGTCCTTGCGGTCGTCCTCGACGATCGCGCCCTTGTCCATGAAGATCACGCGATGCGCGACCTTCTTCGCGAAGCCCATCTCGTGCGTGACGACCATCATCGTCATCCCTTCCTGCGCGAGTTCGACCATCACGTCGAGCACTTCGTTGATCATCTCGGGGTCGAGCGCGGACGTCGGTTCGTCGAACAGCATCGCGATCGGATCCATCGACAGCGCGCGCGCGATCGCGACACGCTGCTGCTGGCCGCCCGACAACTGGCCCGGGAACTTGTGCGCGTGCGCCTTCAGGCCGACGCGGTCGAGCAGCTTCAGGCCCTTCTCGTTCGCCTCGTCCTTGCCGCGGCCGAGCACCTTGATCTGCGCGAGCGTCAGGTTCTCGGTGATCGACAGGTGCGGGAACAGCTCGAAATGCTGGAACACCATCCCGACCTTCGAGCGCAGCTTCGACAGGTTCGTCTTCTTGTCGCCGACCGACTGGCCGTTCACGAGGATCTCGCCCTGCTGGAACGGCTCGAGACCGTTCACGGTCTTGATCAGCGTCGACTTGCCCGAGCCCGACGGGCCGCACACGACGACCACTTCGCCTTTCTTGACCTCGGTCGTGCAGTCGGTGAGGACCTGAAACTGGCCGTACCACTTCGAAACGTTCTTGATGGAAATCATCTTGTGACCTTTTTCTGGAGACCCTTGACGAGAGCAGACGCCAACGAGCAAATCACGAAATAGCATGCGCCGGCGAACAGGACCATCTCGACGGTCGTGCCGTCGCGATCGCCGATGTTGGCCGCCGTGCGGAAGAAGTCCGCGAGGCTGATCACGTACACGAGCGACGTATCCTGGAACAGGACGATCGCCTGCGTGAGCAGCAGCGGCACCATCGCGCGGAACGCCTGCGGCAGGATCACGAGGCGCATCGCCTGCGCGTAGTTCATGCCGAGCGCGAACGCGGCGTTCACCTGCCCGCGCGGCACCGCCTGGATACCGGCGCGGATGATCTCGGAATAATACGCGGCTTCGAACAGCGAGAACGCGACCATCGCCGATGCAAGCCGGATGTCGATCGTCGGCGACAGCCCGAGCACGCCCTGCAGCACCTGCGGCACGATCAGGAAGAACCACAGCAGCACCATCACGAGCGGGATCGAGCGGAACACCGTCACGTACGCCTTCGCGAACCACGCGAGCGGCTTCACGCCGGACAGCCGCAGCAGCGCCAGCAGCGTGCCCCAGACGATGCCGACGACGATCGCGATCAGCGTGATCTTGAACGTGACGACCGCGCCCGTCCACAGCGTCGGTATCGCGCCGGGAATACTACTCCAGTCGAACTGATGCATCACTTGCCTCCGATATAGCCGGGCAGCCGCGTGCGGCCTTCGATCCAGCGCATGAACGCCATCACGACGAGGTTGATGATCACGTAGGCGAGCGTCACCGCGATGAAGGATTCATACGTCTGCGCGGTGTAGTCGACGAGCTGGCGCGCTTGCGCGGACAGGTCGAGCAGGCCGATCGTCGACGCGACCGCGGAGTTCTTGAAGATGTTCAGGAATTCCGACGTGAGCGGCGGCACGATGATCCGGTACGCGACGGGCAGCAGCACATAGCGGTACGTCTGCCATTGCGTGAAGCCCATCGCGAGGCCGGCGGCGCGCTGGCCCTTCGGCAGCGCGTTGATCCCCGAGCGCACCTGTTCGCACACGCGCGCGCCCGTGAACAGGCCGAGACAGATGATCGACGCGGTGAAGAACTGCGTGGTGGGCGGCAACTGCTTGATCCAGGTGCCGATCGACGCGGGCAGCAGCTCGGGTATCACGAGATACCAGACGAAGAACTGCACGATCAGCGGAATGTTCCGGAAGATCGACACGTACACGGTGCCGATCGCGGACAGCCATTTGTTCGGCACGGTGCGCAGTACGCCGAACAGCGACCCGACGATCAGCGCGATGACCCAGGCGACGAGCGACACTTCGATCGTCACCCAGAAACCGGACATCAGCCATCCGAAATAAGTCGTCGGCTCGCCGGTCGACACGGGGCTCAGGAAGATGCCCCAGTTCCAGTGGTAAGACATGGGCAAGACTCCAGCAAAAAGAGACGGAAGAAGCGTGGCCTCTTCCGTCTCATTAGCGTCATTTCTGCATCAACGGCCGTGCGGTCAGTCGAGTGCCTTGTCGTTCGGGTTCGCGTACAGCTTCTTCATCGAATCGGACAGCGGGAAGTTCAGGTTCAGCCCCTTCGGCGGGATCGGGTTCTCGAACCACTTCGCGTAGATCTTCGCGGCTTCGCCCGACTTCTCGACTTGCGAGATCGCGTCGTCGACGACCTTCTTGAAGTCCGCATCGCCCTTGCGCATCATGCAGCCGTACGCTTCTTCCGATTGCGGCGTGCCGACGATCACCCACTCGCCCGGCTGCTTCGCCTTCGCGCGCTCGCCCGCGAGCAGCGCGTCGTCCATCATGAACGCGACCGCGCGGCCCGATTCCAGCGTGTTGAAGGAATCGCCGTGATCCTTCGCGCTGATGATGTTCATGCCGAGTTGCTTGTCGTTGTTCATCTTGCGCAGCAGGCGCTCCGACGTCGTGCCGGCAGTCGTCACGACCGTCTTGCCCTTCAGGTCGGCGAAATCCTTGACGCCCGAATCCTTCTTCGTCATCAGGCGCGTGCCGATCACGAAGATCGTGTCGGAGAACGCGGCCTGCTGCTGGCGCTCGGTGTTGTTGGTCGTCGAGCCGCACTCGATGTCCACCGTGCCGTTCTGCACGAGCGGGATGCGGTTTTGCGACGTGACCGGGATGTTCTTGACCTGCAGGTTCGGCAGGTTCAGCTTCTTCTTCACCGCGTCGACCACCTTCAGCTGGAATTCGCGCGAATAGCCGACAACCTGCTGGTTCTGGTCGTAGTAGGAGAACGGAATCGACGATTCGCGGTGGCCCAGCGAGATCACGCCCGTGTCCTTGATCTTCTTCAGCGTGCCCGTCTCCTGAGCATGCGCGCCGCTTGCGAACGCGCAAAGCGCCGCGACCATCAGGACTGCCTTTTGGTATTTCATTTTGGTCATCTCCTTGGCTAAAACCCGCGCCAGTGTATCAAAGTAATATTTTTGAAAGTACTGTTGTTTACCGCACGTCGCAGCGCCCCTGACAAAGCCTTCCTCCCGGCTCCAGGCGCCCCGAATGCGCGCGCGGGCGATGCCGGATTCGGCACCGCCCGCGAGGGTTCATATCCGCAACCGGGTGGATTGCGTCATGAATGGATCATAGTCAATGATCAGGGGTAGAGGCCACGCATTTCGCGCGCCATCAGGATGCGCTTGCACGCCACGATGAACGCCGCCGTACGCACCGACACCTTGTGCTCTTCCGCGACCGCCCACACGCCGGAGAACGCTTCGCGCATCACGCGCTCGAGACGGTGGTTGATCTCGTCTTCCGTCCAGAAGAAGCTCGAGAAATCCTGCACCCACTCGAAGTACGACACGGTCACGCCGCCCGCATTCGCGATCACGTCGGGGATCACGAGCACGCCGTTCGCGGTCAGGATGTCGTCCGCCGCCGTCGTCGTCGGGCCGTTCGCGCCTTCGACGATGATCTTCGTGCGGATCTTCGCTGCGTTCTTCTCGGTGATCTGGTTTTCCAGTGCCGCCGGGATCAGGATGTCGGTTTCGACCGTCCAGAACTCGTCGTTCGGCATCGGCTCCGCGCCTTCGAAGCCCGCGACGCCGCCCGTGCGGGCAACGTGGTCGAGCAGCTTGTTCGAATCGAGGCCTGCCGGCTGGTAGATCGTGCCCGTGTGATCCTGCACCGCGATCACCTTCGAACCCGCTTCCTGGAACAGCTTCGCCGCGATGCCGCCGACGTTGCCGAAGCCCTGCACCGCGATGCGTGCGCCTTCGATTTCCAGGCCCTTCTTCTTCGCCGCTTCGGAGCCGACGACGAACACGCCGCGGCCCGTTGCTTCCTTGCGGCCGAGCGAACCGCCGAGCGCGATCGGCTTGCCGGTCACGACGCCAGTCGACGTCTGGCCCTGGTTCATCGAGTACGTGTCCATCATCCACGCCATCACCTGTTCGTTGGTGTTGACGTCCGGTGCCGGAATGTCGGTGTTCGGGCCGATGATGATGCCGATTTCGCTGGTGTAGCGGCGCGTGACGCGCTCGAGCTCACCACGCGACAGCTTGCGCGGGTCGACGCGGATGCCGCCCTTCGCGCCGCCGTACGGCACGTTCACTGCTGCGTTCTTCACGGACATCCATGCCGACAGCGCCATCACTTCCGACAGCGTCACGTCCTGGTGGTAGCGCACGCCGCCCTTGCCCGGGCCGCGCGACACGTTGTGCTGCACGCGATAGCCTTCGAAGTGCGCGACGGTACCGTTGTCGAGCTCGATGGGGCAGTCGACGATCAGGATACGCTTCGGACGCTTCAGCGTTTCGAGCCAGCGCGACAGCGAGCCAAGGTACGGTGCGACGCGATCGACCTGCTGAAGGTAGTTGCCCCACGGGCCGAGATCGTCGGCGTGCAGGTAGGACGGGATGGACTGCTGTTGCGAAGACATGGATGCTCCAACGTTCAACGAAGTGCGCACATTGTCGAAAAACCCGTTTTTTTTATCCAATGCCGTTTGCTTATTCGATTATGCGTTTCTTGCATGATCGCGATTTTTCGCAAATCTGCGGTCGATTTGCGCAAGAACGCCCGCGATCGGCCGTGCATCGCGTGCTCGAAAAATCGTGTTGCGCGGGCGCGGGCCGGCCGCCGGGAAGGTGCCCGACAGGCACCGCAAGCCCGACGACAGCCGGCCGGGCCGGACGATCGACGGTTAACCGCCCACGGTTAACCCGCGGATTCGCGCAGTTCGTCGCGCACGACGTCCCACAGCGCACGCACGAGCTTCTGTCGTGGATCGTCGCCCTGCAGCGCGAGCTTGTCGCAGTACAGCCGGATCTCCATCGTCAGCGTGAACGGATGCGCGCCGCCGCGCACCGACCGGTCGAGCCGGATCAGGCGGCCGCCCGCCACCGCATCCTCGACCGCGCTGTGCGGCAGGAACGCGACGCCGTGGCCCGCGAGCGCCATCGCCTTCAGCCCTTCGGCCATGTCGGTTTCATAGACGCGATCGAGGAACAGCGGCGTCGACGCATTCGCGACGATGACCTCCGTCATCCGGCCGAGATACGCGTTCGGCGTATATGACAGGTACGGCACGCGCGCGTCGGCCGTGCCGGGCAGCGTATAGCGCGGCCGCCCCGCGCGGCCCGGCGCCGAGAACGGGCTGATCGGCTCGCTGCCGAGGATCAGCATGTCGTAGCGCGCCGGGTCGAGCGCGACGGGGTGGCTCGGATGGTGGTAGCCCATCACGAGATCGCAGCCGCCCTCGACGAGCGACAGCACCGCATCGTGCACGTTCAGCGCGCGCAGCCGCGTGTGAACCTGGCCCATCTTCGCCTCGATCCGCTGCAGCCAGCGCGGGAAATACGTGAGCGACAGCGTATGCGGCACCGCGAACTCGATCGTCGGCACCGGCGCGCCGACGTGGCCGCGCAGCAGCGTGCGCGCCTCGTGCGCCTGCGACAGCATCGTCAGCGCCTGCTCGTAGAAGATCTGCCCGGCCTGCGTCAGCCGCGTCGGATAGACCGAACGATCGATCAATTCGGTCGCGAGCCATGCCTCGAGCGCCTGGATGCGCCGCGAAAACGCCGGCTGCGACACGTGCCGCAGCTCGGCGGACCGGCTAAAGCTGCGCGTTTCCGCGAGCGAAACGAAGTCTTCGAGCCATTTCAGTTCCATGCAGGCGGGCGCGGCGGGCGGCGGTCGGGAAGAAGCCTGCATTCTACCGGCGGGCGGGCCCGGCCGGCGGCCGCGCAAGCGGCCCGGCGCGCTGCAGGATGCGGGCGCCGG
>NZ_QOBB01000075.1:0-29565 GCF_024704855.1 Burkholderia sp. HAN2018
CGGGCCGGCGCGGTCATCGGGCCGCCTCCCGGCGCGGGCCGCGTGCGCGGCCGGCACACGCCGCGCATGAATCGGGGTGAAGCATGAATTCGTGAAGAAATGACGAACGGATGCGCATTGTGCCACCGATGCGCCAGGGCTCGGGTTTACGCGGATGGCGGCGCGTCCCGCCGCTGCCGATAAGCCGGGTCAGGCCGTCTGCGCGGCGGGGCAGTTGGACGAGCGCAACGTTTTGCGCAGGGTTCACATGCCCCGATGGACGGACGGTTTGCGACGTGACACCATTTTGTCCTCACGCGGCCGCACACCGCGTCGTCCGCCCTGCGGGCCACACCTACAACAGATCGAACATTCGCCGGGCGCGCGACACGCCCGGCCCCGGCTCCGGAGATTCGTCATGAAGAAGCACGTCATTTTTACCGCTGCGCTGGCTGCTTTCGCCGCGCCGGTCTTCGCCCAGAACAGCGTGACGCTGTACGGTGTGATCGACGAAGGCTTCAACTACACGAACAACGTGAATGTGAATGGGGTCGGAAAGTCGAATTACCAGCTCGCGAGCGGCTATGCGCAGGGCAGCCGCTGGGGCCTGAAGGGCAGCGAGGATCTCGGCGGCGGGCTGAAGGCGATCTTCACGCTGGAAAACGGTTTTGACGTCAACAACGGCCGGCTCGGGCAGGGCGGCCGCATGTTCGGCCGCCAGGCGTTCGTCGGGCTCTCCGAGTCGCGCTTCGGCACGCTGACCTTCGGCCGCCAGTACGACTCCGTCGTCGACTATCTGGCGCCGCTCACGGCCAACGGCAACTGGGGCGGCACGCTGTTCTCGCACCCGTTCGACAACGACAACACGGACAACTCGTTCCGCGTCAACAACACGGTCAAGTATGCGAGCGCCGACTGGAACGGCCTGACGTTCGGCGGCACGTACAGCTTCAGCAACAGCACCGGCTTCTCGAACAACCGGCAGTACAGCCTCGGTGCGCAGTATTCGCTGGCCGGGCTGCAGGTCGCGGCTGCGTACCTGCAGGCGAACAACCCGGGTGTCGGCAGCGCGGGCGCGATCACCGCGGATGACGCGAACTTCGTCGCCGACCGCCTGCGGATCTTCGGCGGCGGCGTCAACTACACGTTCGGCCCGGCCACGGTCGGTTTCGTCTATACGAAGACCGACGTGAAGAATCCGGTATCGACGGTCTACCTGCCGGCTTCGACGTTCGCCGGCCTTGGGCTGACCGCGACGAAGTTCCAGAACTTCGAGATCAACGGCAAGTACCAGCTCACGCCCGACTTCTATCTCGGCGCGCAGTACGTGTACACGGACGGCAAGTTCGATGCCGCGGCCGGATCGTTCAAGCCGAAGTACCACACGGTCGGCCTGATGGCCGACTACAGCCTGTCGAAGCGCACCGACGTCTACCTGCAGGGCGCATGGCAGAAGGTTGCCGGCGACAAGACCGGCACCGCGGCCGACGGCGGCTACGTGGTCGGGACGGACGGCCCGTCCGCGTCGTCGAACCAGTTCGCGGTGCGCGCCGCGATCCGCCACAAGTTCTGAGCGTTTCGACCGGCCGGGGCCGGTGCCCCGGCCCCAGCCCGCGTCAGCCCGCCCGGTACGGGCCGCCGAGCGTCTCCGCGAGCCAGTCGACGAAAATCCGCACGCGCGGCGCGAGATGCCGCCCGGTCGGAAACACCACCGACACGGGCAGCGGCTCGGCATTCCATTCCGGCAGCACCTCGACCAGCGAGCCGTCCGCCAGCAGCGGCCCGAGCCCTTCGCGCGGCGCCTGGATCAGCCCGAGGCCCGCAAGACAGCACGCGAGATACGCCTGCGAGCTGTTGACCGACACGACGCTGCGCATCTTGACCGCATGCAGCTCGCCCGTATCCATGTCCGCATACTCCCAGTCCAGCTCACGGCCCGTTCGGCTCGAGAAATAGCCGACCGCGACGTGGTCCGGCAGCTCGTCCGGCGAGCGCGGCGTGCCGTGGCGCGCCAGATACGCGGGCGCCGCGCAGTTGATCTGCGCCAGCTCGCCGATGCGCCGCGCGACGAGCGACGTGTCGGACATCGTGCCGACCCGCACCGCGCAGTCGATGCCGTCGGCGACGAGATCGACGAAGCGGTCGGTCGTGCCGATCACGACGCGCAGGTCGGGGTAGCGTGCGTGGAAATCCGGTAGCGCCGGAATCATCTGGTTCACCGCGAAGCGCTCGGGCAGGTCGACGCGGATCGCGCCGCGCGGTGTCGCGCCGGCGTCCTCGAACAGCGTTTCCGCGTCGTCGAGATCGGCCAGCAACCGCATGCAGCGCTCGTAGTAGGTCGCCCCCTCGGCCGTCAGCGCGACGCGCCGCGTCGTGCGCTGCAGCAAGCGGACCTTCAGGTGCTTTTCCAGATACTGGACGGCGTTGCTGACCGTCGGGCGCGGCAGTTGCAACTGCTCGGCCGCTTTGGTGAAGCTGCCGAGATGGGCGACGCGCGCAAAGATGCGCATTGCATGCAGATGATCCATGCGGGGCGGGGGTGTGGGCGGATGGACAGGCTCCATTGTTAATCAGCGTCGAATGGTTTGGTGGAGTGTTTCGCATTTATCGTGCGTCGCGATGCGCCCAGAATCCGACCTGTTGATTCATCACTCGAGGAAACGGACATGGAGATGCGTGAACTGGGCCGGTCGGGCCCGCGGGTATCGGCGCTCGCGCTGGGCTGCATGGGGATGTCGGACTTCTACGGGCCGGCCGATCGCGCCGAGAGCATCGCGACGCTGCACGCAGCGCTCGACCACGGCATCACGATGCTCGACACCGGCGATTTCTACGGAATGGGCGACAACGAGATGCTGATCCGCGATGCGCTGCGCGGCCGGGCACGCGACCAGGTGCTGATCAGCGTGAAATTCGGCGCGCTGCGCGATCCGGCCGGCGGGTTTGCGGGCTACGACGCGCGGCCGGCGGCAATCCGCAACTTCGTCGCGTACTCGCCGAAACGGCTCGGCACCGACTACATCGACATCTACCGGCCGGCGCGCATCGATCCGGCGGTGCCGATCGAGGAGACGATCGGCGCGATCGCCGATCTCGTGAAGGCCGGGTACGTGCGCCATGTCGGCCTGTCGGAAGCCGGCGTCGACACGATCCGCCGCGCGGCGGCCGTCGCGCCGATCTCCGACCTGCAGATCGAATATTCGCTGCTGTCGCGCGGTATCGAGGCCGGGATCCTGCCCGCGTGCCGCGAACTCGGGATCGGCGTGACGGCCTATGGCGTGCTGTCGCGCGGGCTGCTCGGCGGGCGCTGGAGCACGGCGCGGCAGGGCGAGCGCGATTTCCGCGCGGCGAGCCCGCGCTTCCAGGGCGAGAACCTCGCGCACAACCTCGCGCTCGTCGACGCGCTGCGCGCCATCGCCGACGAGAAGGGCAGCAATCCCGCGCAGGTCGCGATCGCGTGGGTGCTGTCGCGCGGCGGCGATATCGTGCCGCTGATCGGCGCGCGCAAGCGCACGCAGCTTCAGGACGCGCTGCAGGCGGCTGAGATGCAACTAACGGTCGATGACATCATGCGCATCGAAGCGGCGGTTCCCGCCGGGGCGGCTGCCGGTGAGCGTTATCCGGCCGCACAGATGGCTCACCTCGACAGCGAGCAGGGACGGGGGACATTTCAGGGGGACTGATCGACCGGGCCGGTAGCCGGCGCACGCGACCTGCGTTGAACGAAGGCAGGCGTGCGCCGGACGGCGGCGGCGCGGTGTGCGAATGTGCGCGCGCGCCGGCCGCGCCGGTTCCGCGCGGCAGGCCCGAGCCAGCCTCAGGCAAAGCCAGATGGCGGGCGGCGCGATCGGGGTTCACGATCGGCGCCGTACTCATCCGGACGGAATGCCTTTCATGCACATTGATACGCTGACGATCGTCGCGGTGGTTTTCCTGCTGGCCGGCGCGGTCAAGGGAATGATCGGGCTCGGCCTGCCGACCATCGCGATGGGCTTGCTGACGCTCGCGATGCCGCCGTCGGCCGCCGCGAGCCTGCTGCTCGTGCCGTCGTTCATCACCAACGTGTGGCAGTTGTGGCTCGGCCCGTCGTTCGGGCCGCTGCTGCGCCGGCTGTGGCCGCTGCTCGCCGGTCTGACGATCGGCACGCTGACGGGCGGGCTGCCCGCGCTCGCGGCGGGCAGCACCTGGACGCATGCGGCGCTCGGCGTGGTGCTGATCCTCTACGGGCTGTGGGGGCTCGCCGCCGCGCGGCTGCCCGCGCCGGGGCGCCATGAAAAATGGCTGTCGGCCGTGGTCGGCTACCTGACGGGTGTCGTGACGGCCGCGACCGGCGTGTTCGTCGTGCCGGCCGTGCCGTACCTGCAGGCGCTGCGGCTGTCGAAGGACGACCTGATCCAGGCGCTCGGGCTGTCGTTCACCGCCTCGACGATGGTGCTCGGCCTGCAGTTGCGCGTGACGGGGGCGCTGGAGACCGTCGATCTCGGCGTGTCGGTGCTCGCGCTCGTGCCGGCGCTGGCGGGTATGGCCGGCGGGCAATATGCACGGCGCGTGATGAGCGAAAAGGCGTTCAAGCGCTGCTTCTTCGTCGGGCTGATCGCGCTCGGCGCGTACATGGCGGCTTCGGGGTGGCGGTGAGCGGGCATCGCCGGCGAGCGTGATGCCCGCTGTCCGTGACGATCCCGAAGCCGGTCGTCGAAACCGGCTTCGGGCGCATTCACCGGGCGCGGGCCACCCCGCTCAGGCCGGATCGGCGTACTTCAGCGTCCACCCGAACGTACGGGTCGCGCCCGCGCCGAGTGCGAACGGCTTCGTCGTGCACGCGAAGTTCGAATGCAACTGGCCGATCGGCGTCGTCGACAGCGGATTCGTCGTGCCGTTCACCGTATCGAAGGCGGACAGCGCGCAGGTGTCGAACCCGGTCGCCGCATAGCCGGTCGCGGGGCTGTTCGCGTACGCGACCGACACGCCGTCGCCGTTGGCCTGCGTCGAGGCGAAATCCGCGAACGACGTGAAGTCCGTTTCGACCGACAGGTTGCCAGTGAGCGTGCCGGTGCTCAGCGTGTCGCTGCGCGCCACCGAGCCGTGCGCGAACGTCAGCACCGTATGCACCTGGAGGTCGAGATCCGTCGTGTACGCCGCGTTCTTCGATGCGAGCCGGAACTTCGCGGTATCGAACGACACGATCACCTGCCCGTTGCCTTGCTGGACATTCAGGTTCCTGTAGTACGTGACGGGAATGTAGGTCTTGCCGTTGTACGACACCTGCGGAATCAGCAACGCGTAGCCGAGATCGGTCGTGCCGTAGGTCAGCTTGTCGGAGGACGGCACCGGGTAGTACGGCGTGAACGAGTTGTAGTCGGGCGCCTGGCTGAGGTTCAGGTTGATCACGCGCCGGCCGTCGCGCACGGTCACCAGCGCCGCGCTGTACGGATGCGCGGGGTCGTTCGGCCGGTTGTACCAGGTGAGCGTGTAGCGCGGGAGCGCGTCGAGCCATGCGTTGTAGTCGGCGTCGGCCATCGGTGCCTTGCCGCCGAAGCCGAGCTTGTTCCACCACGCGTTCACGTACAGGTACTGGTGCAGCAGGCTGAAGTTCTCGCCCATCACGCGCGGCTTGCCGCGATACGCGTCCGTGCCGCGACCCTTGACCCACATGTTCACCGAGGGCGTCGGCAGCGACGGGTCGTACCAGAACGTGTCGAAGCGATGCGCCGCCTTCGTGATGAACGTGTATGCGACCTGCTTCTCCTGGTCGGACAGCACGCCGGCGTTGGCCGCGGCCGTCAGCACTTCCATGAACGCGGAATCGCCGTACGGGCCGATCGAGCGGCCGTAGTTGAAGCCTTCGCCGTCGCCGTTCAGCTGCGGCAGGATCAGGTCGACGGACTTGCGCAGATATCCCTTCAGTTCCGGCGTGAAATTCCCTTCGTTGCCCATCTCGAACGTGCGCTCGGTCACTTCGCCGATCAGCAGCGTGCTGTAGCGGTCGAAGCGCGCCTGGTCGTAGTAGGTCGTGTGCGTGTTCGACGCTTCGTCCGAGAACCCGCCCGACGAGTCGTTGCGAATATGGTTCGTGAGCGTGTACAGCAGCGCGTCGCGCGCACCCATCGTCGCGACCGACGGATCGGTCTTCGACGCGAACGACGGGCTGCTCCAGCCGAGCTTCTGGCGCAGCCCGGCGATTCCGTAGGACACCGCATAGTAGTTCTGCGCGGTGTTGAGCGACGCGATGTCGATCGGCGTGCCGGCGGCCGGGCACGTATCGACCTTGCCGCTCGCGTCGGGGCCGAACATGTCGCAGAACCGCAGCCGCTGCTGCAGCGTCGCGAGCATCGCGTCGCTGAAGACTTCGTTGAGCATCCCGTGCGCCTGCAGGTTGTTCAGCGCGACGAGATAGTAGTACTCGCCCCACGACGTGTTCGCATACGTATAGTTGCCGCCCGACTGCGCCATCATCGCGGTCGTGATCTTCTGGTAGGTCGCGAGGTAGCTCGCGTATTGCGGATCGTTCTTCGACTTCATGTCGATCAGGATGTACGACAGGCCGAGCGCGAGCTTGCCGGGCAGGAATTTGTCGCCGGTGTTCGTGTCGAGCACGTGGACGGGCGTGCCGTCGCCGAGATCCATCACGACCTGCGTGAAGTCGGGCGACTTCCGGATCAGGTCGAACAGCGCGCGCATCTGGCCCATCATCGTGATCGGCGTATCCGTGCCGGCCGGCACGCGCGTGTCGGCCGCGCCGTAGACGAGCGCCTGCAGCGAGTTCGCCGCGAGCGCGGAGGCGGGCGGCGACGTCGGCGTCGAGTTCGACGGCGGGGACGACGAAGACGGCGGATCGGTGATGTCGTTGCCGCCGCAGGCACTGACGAACAGGACGGAAAGGGCGCTGAGCGCGGCGCCGAGCGCGAATCTGCTGCGCGGATGCATTGTGTCTCCAGTCTTGAATAGTGATGAGGGACGGGCGGGGGTGGCCGTCGCCGCGCTCGATGCCCGTGCCTGGCCGCCGCCTTGCAACCCTGATCCCTGAAGACGGACGGCCTGAATCACCACTCGAGCGGGCAAGCGTTCTCCCTGCGCGGGCCGTGGCCGGCGTCGCGCGGATGCATTGGAAAACGTTTTCCAAATTTAGGCATCGAGCGGCGTGATGTCAATGAACTTTCACGTCGAACGCGCCGGGAAAAACCCGGATGGCGGGGTACGAGGAAATGGAGCGACAGATTGGAATGCCGCAAAAATTACGGGGATTTCTTTCGGTCGTGACGAGGTGAAGCGCGGGAGGTCGATGCGGACGCGGCGAGCAGAGAGACTATCCGGCGACAGATGTACGCCGGATTTTGAGAGAAAACGTTATCCATAAGAATCGAAGCGAATCGTGCATGCATCGCGGCATCGACCGCGAGCGACGCGCGTCACCTCGGCGCGGTTTCGCCGGACAGGAACGCGACGAATTCGCGCGTGTACTTCGGCAGCGCGTCGAACGACCGCGCGCACAGCTTCAGGCGGCGGTGGCTCCATGGATCGGACAGCTCGACGAGCCGCACGTCCATCGTCTGCATCGCACGTTCGGCCGCATGGCGCGACACGATGCCGATGCCCACGCCGCTGGCGATCACGCGGCAGATCGCATCGAAGCTCTTCAACTGCACGCGGTAGCGGATCCGCTTGCCGAGCGCGCGCGCCTGGTCGGCGAGATGCACCTGCAGTGCGCTGCCGTCGGTGAGGCCGATGAAGTCGGCGTCGGCGATCGTGTCGAATGCGACCTTGTCGTGTGACGCGAGCGGATGCGCGGCCGGCACGACGACGATCAGCCAGTCCTCGCGGAACGGCTTCTGTTCGAGCCCGCCGAGGCCGACCGAATCGGCGACGATGCCGACCTCGGCCGTCTTGTTGCGGATCGCATGCACGATCTCCTGGCTCGAGCGCTCCTCGACGCTGATCGACAGCTTCGGATGATGCGGCAGGTAGTCGGCCAGCGCGTCGGGCAGGTATTCGCTCAGCGACGCCGTGTTGCACAGCAGTCGGATATGCCCGCGCAGCCCCTGGCCGTATTGCTGCAGTTCGCCGCGCATGTGGTCGATCTGCTGCAGCACGGTGCGCGCGTGGTGTTCGAGCGCGCGGCCTGCGTCGGTGGCCTGCGCGCCCGACTTGGTCCGGTGCAGCAGCGGTACGCCGAGCTCGTCCTCCATGCCGCGGATGCGCTCGCTCGCGGCCTGCAGCGTGATGTGGGTCCGCTCGGCGCCGCTCGTGATCGTGCCGGCCTCGCAGATGTTCAGGAAGAGCCGCAGGTCGGTCAGGTCGAAGCGCATGATGGGTGGGGCGATCGCGTTGGAATGGCCGATAAGTTAGCAGGGAACCGCGGCCGGGGTCTCAGGCTTAGCCTGAGGCCCGATTCGCCGGTTCCGTATTTTCGGGGCGCGATCGATGACGGATCATGGCCGCACATCAACCGGGGAGCCTGTCATGCGGATCGATCCGTCGTGGGGCGTGTCGTTCAAGATCGCGCTGCACGTGCTGTTCCTGTGCATCGGCATCGCGTGGGCCTGTTCCGAACTCGCCGCGTGGCTGCGTTGAGCGTCGCGGCGCGCAGCAGTGGCACGCTGCAACACCTATCAAAACGAGCTCGTCATAGTTTTACGAAACGGAAATTCTTCCGTTTCCGCGCGAAAAAACCATCAAGTTTTTCCGAATCGGACCGTATTACCGGTAGCGAATGCCGGCCGGCATCCGGTTCGTGATCGTTTGTCATCATTGTTTTCATCCGGTTACACGTCGGCCGTTCCGTTTTTGAGATGCTTGAAAGATTGTCAAACCGGAGTCGGATCGTCCATGAAATCGCACGAGATTCACCGTCACGCGGCGTGGCTGCCGGGCCTGGCCGCCGTGCTCGTCATGGCCGGTTGTGCAAGCACGCAGTCCGTTCCGCCGAGCGACACGCTGGCGGCACAGTCGTTACCGTCGAGCCCGCCGGCCGTTGCGCCGGCGGCTGCCACCCCGCCTCCCGCGCCGATTCTCGTCGCGCAGAAGTACGTCGTGAAGCGCGGCGACACGCTGACGGGCATCGCGTCCGCGAACGGCTGCAGCATTGCCGACCTGCGCACCTGGAACAAGCTGGGCGCGAACGGCAGGCTGCGCATGGGGCAGGTGCTGCGCATCGTCAGGCAGCAGCCGTTGCCGCCGCCGGGCGCGGCCGGCGTGCAGGTGGCCGCCTCGTCGGCTGCGAGCAATGGCGCGGGGAGCAGCCCGGCATCGGCGCAGGTCACCGCGTCGACCGCGAGCGACCGTCAGGTCGTCAAGGAAACGAAGCGGCATGCAGGCGGCGTCGCGCTCAAGTGGCCCGCCAACGGCAAGATCGTCGACGGGTTCCGGCCGGGGCAGAACCGCGGCATCCAGATCGCCGGCCGGCCGGGCGACCCGGTCCGCGCCGCGGCCGACGGCCGCGTGATGTACGCCGGCACCGGCCTGAACGATTACGGCAGCCTGATCATCGTCCAGCACAACGCGGATTTCCTGACCGCCTATGCGCACAACCGCAAGCTGCTCGTGAAGACGGGCGACATCGTGCGCCAGGGCGACGAGATCGCCGAGATGGGCGACCTCGACAACTCGCGCGTCGCGTTGCTGTTCGAAGTGCGGCGCGACGGCAAGCCGGTCAATCCGATGCCGTACCTGCCTTCGTCGCAAGGGTGAGGCCGGGTCGTTTCGCTGGAACGTGGCGGCGGTCGCTGCTACGCTAGGGCCTGTTCATGCGAGTCCCGTGCTTCGCGCGGGGCCGACGGCCGTCTTTCGGGGATGCGCGGTGAATGCCGTCGCGGGCCGGCCGCCGGCGCGAACGGGGGCGCTTCGTCAAGGCGTGCCCGCGTCGCTTCGTGCCACCGTTTCCGACAGAAGACAGAACACACCTCATCCATGGAACACTCTCCGACACGCCGCTCGCTGTTGCTTGCCGCCGTGGCCGCGCCGTTCGTCGCCGCGTGCACGTCCGCGCCGGTCGCCGACCAGGGGCGCGCCCACGCCGCCCAGGCCGAATTGACCGCGCTCGAGAAGGCGTCGAATGGCCGGCTCGGTGTCGCCGCGCTCGATACGTCGAACGGCGTGCGCATCGCGCACCACGCGCGCGAACGCTTCCCGCTGTGCGGCACGTATGCGGTCGTCGCGGCCGCCGCGATGCTCGCGCGCGGCTCGCTCGACGCGTCGCTGCTGCCGCGCCGGATTCTTTACCGCCGCTATGAAATCGTGTCGGGCTCGCCGGTCACGGAAAGCCACGTCGACACGGGCATGACGATCGAGCAGCTGTGCGTGGCGATGCTGCAGTCGGGCGACAAGGGGGCCGGCAACCTGCTGATGGGCGTGCTGGGCGGCCCGCAGGCCGTCACGTCGTTCGCGCGCGCGAGCGGCGACACGTCGTTCCGCCTCGATCACTGGGAACCCGAACTGAATCACGCGGCGCCCGGCGACGAGCGGGACACGTCGACACCGGTCGCGATGATCGACACACTGCAGCGGCTGGTGCTCGGCAACACGCTGCCCGAACCGCAGCGCGCGCAGCTGACGGAATGGATGGTCGGCGGCGCGCGTGGCGCGACCGGCATCGCGGCGGGCGTGCCGCCGGGCTGGCGCATCGCGGACAAGGCCGGCACGGGCGGTTACGGCACGACGGCCGACGTCGCCGTGCTGTGGCCGCCGTCGCGTGCGCCGATCGTGATGGCCGTGTCGTTCACGCAGCCGCAAGCCGCCGCGGCGGCCCGCGCGGACGTCGTCGCGTCGGCGGCGCGCATCGTGGCGGGCGCGCTCACCGCGACGGCCTAGGGCCAGCGCAAGCCCGTTATTAGCGTGAACAGGCCCTAACGCCTCGCGCCTCGCGCAAAACCGGCGTTTGGCTTATCGTGTCGGACAGCGCGCGCCGGAGCCGGCGCGCGGCCCTTTCGCGCCGTTTTTGCGTTTGCCTTCTTCATGCACCGACTTCCGCCCCTGCACGCACTGCAGATCTTCTCGACGGTGGCCCGCCACCGCAGCTTCACCCGCGCGGCCGAGCAGCTGTGCGTCACGCAAGGGGCAGTGAGCCGGCAGATCCAGACGCTCGAGGCGCATTACGGCTTTCCGCTGTTCAAGCGGCATGCGAAGGGCCTCACGCTGACGGCGGAAGGCGAGCAGTTGCTGCCGGTCGTCAACGAGAGCTTTGCGCGGATCGAGGACATCTCGATGAAGCTCACGCGGCAGCGCACCGATCTCGCGCTGAAAGTGCCGACCTGCGTGATGCGCTGGATGCTGCCGCGCATCATGCGCTTCCAGGACGAGCATCCCGATCTCCACGTGCAGATCACGACCGCGTGGCAGCACGTCGTCGATTTCTCGACCGAGCCGTTCGACGCGGCGATCGTCTACGGCACGTCGCCGGGCGCGGGCGTGTTCGCGCTGCCGCTGTTCGACGAGCGGCTGACGCCCGTCTGCGCGCCCGAATTGCGGCAGACGTCGCCGCTCGACTCGGTCGGCGACCTGGTGCGTCACACGTTGCTGCATCCGACCCGCGACCATCGCGACTGGCGCGCCTGGCTCGATTACGCGGGCGAGCGCGGCGTCGATCCCGCGCGCGGGCCGACGTTCGACACGCTCGATCTCGCGACGAACGCGGCGATGCAGGGCTTGGGCGTCGCGGTCGGCGACGTGACGCTCGTCGACGACGACGTCAGCGCGCGCCGGCTCGAACGGCCGTTCGATCTCGTGCTCGAGACGGGCGCGCGCTACTTCTTCGTCTATCCCGAGAACATCGGCAACCAGCAGAAGATCCGCGCGTTCAGCGACTGGATCGCGCGCCACCGCGACTGAGCGGCACCGCGCGCGTTCACCGAACCGGCGTGCGGAACCCGCCGGGCGTCGCGCCGGCGAGCGGCTTCACTGGTATGTCACGACCGCGATCATCGGTGCGTGATTGTTGCCGGGACGGCTCGGTAAAACGATTGCGCGCGAGGCCTGAGTAAAGGTCGTGGTCTTGATCGCCTGCTGGCTCGCCGCGTCGACGAACGCGATCTGGCCGGTTGCCGGGCGCGGACAGTCGGCGCGTACGCGCCCATTGGCGAGATCGGGCGTATCGAGCGCGAACGAGCAGGGCGGCTCGACGATCATGCCGGAGAAGTGGATGATGCCGGACGCGCCGGCGGCGAAGGACGAGGAAGTGGCCAGAAGCGAGGCAGCCAGGGCGAACGAGGCGGCGATATGGCGGTGCTTCATGACAGGCTCCATATAGGAAGCGCGTCGCAGCGGGGCCGCTCGGGTGGCAGTCCGTCAACGCCGCGATGCTGTATGCGTAAACGGCAAAACCATTGGGCCTCTTGAATGAAAAAATCGAAATAATGACTATAGGCAAACGATTGCGAATTGCTTGAATCAATGTAGGCCGAATCTGCGCAATCGCAAGTCAGGGAAAAGCCGGGGGGATAAGATCGAACGGCGAACGGTCGTCGCGACCGTTGTGCGGGCAACGGCCTCGCGCCGTCCGGAAAGCAAAAACGCCGCTCGTCTCGAGCGGCGTTTTGCGTTGGGGCGAAGGTGCGCCGTTCAGTTCATGCGCTTGCGTACCGCGCCGACGATCACGAGCAGCACGATCGCGCCGACGATCGACGCGATCCAGCCCGCGCCCTGGCCCGGCGAGTACCAGCCGGCGGCGCGGCCGACGTAGCCGGCGATCAGCGAGCCGACGACGCCGAGCACGGCGGTCATCAGGATGCCCATCTTGTCGTCGCCGGGCTTGAGCGCGCGGGCGAGGAGGCCGACGATGAGCCCGACGACCAGGGTTTCGATGAATTGCAGCATGAACGCCTCCCTATTGCGGTTGAGCTGTTGACGAAACGAAGTTGACCCGTGCGGCGCACAAGGGTTCCATGCGGCGGCAAGCCGGCGCGTGGCGTGCCGAGTATCGCATGGCGGCGCGACGTGCGGATGTCACGCGGCCGGCGCGCCCGGCGCAGGCTCGAGACGACGATAGCCTTCGGTTGCATTCAGCAGCGTGCGCGTGTAGTCGCGCGCCACCTGCCCGGCGCGCACGTCCTCGATCCGGAGCTGCTCGACGATCTCGCCCTGCTGCATCACGGCGACGCGCTGGCACAGGAAGCCGATCACCGCGAGGTTGTGGCTGACGAGGATCATCGTCAGGTTGCGTTCGCGATGCAGGCGGCGCAGCAGGTTCAGGATCTCGGCCTGCACCGACACGTCGAGCGCGGACGTCGGCTCGTCGAGCAGCAGCACGCGCGGCTCGACGATCAGCGCGCGCGCGATCGCGACGCGCTGCCGCTGGCCGCCCGACAACTGATGCGGATAGCGAAACCGGAACGTGGGGCCGAGGCCGACCTCGGACAGCGCGCGGGCGATGCGCGCATCGGTGTCGCTCATGCCGTGGATCGACAGCGGTTCGCGCAGCGTCTGGTCGACCGTGAAGCGCGGATGCAGCGACGCATACGGGTCCTGGAACACCATCTGCACGTGGCGGCGAAACGCACGATCGGGCGTGCCGCCGACCGGCCGGCCGTCGATCGACAGGCTGCCGGACGCGAGCGGCACGAGGCCCGTCAGCGCGCGCAGCAGCGTCGACTTGCCGGAACCCGATTCGCCGACGAGCCCGAACACCTCGCCGTCGCGCACCGCGAAGCTCGCGTCGCGCACGGCGTCGACGTGACCCGTGCGGGTCGGGAAACGGATCGATGCGTGATCGACGTCGATCATCGTGCGGCCTCCTGTCGATCGGCGGGCGTGCCGGCATGCGGCGCGGGTTCGAGCCACGCCGGATCGCGTCGCAGCACGGGCAGTTCGTCCGGCGGGTTCGCGAGCGGCGGGTTCGCCGCGAGCAGCCCGCGCGTATAGGGATGGGAAGCGTTGCGCAGGTCGCGCGCGGCGCAGGTTTCGACCACGCGACCCGCGTACATCACCGCGACGCGATCGCAGAACGACATCACGAGCGGCAGGTCGTGGCTGATGAACATCAGGCCCGTGTCGTGGCGAGCGATCATCGCGTCGAGCACCGCGAGCACCTGCATCGACACGGCGACGTCGAGCGCGGAGGTCGGTTCGTCGGCGATCAGCAGGCGCGGGCCGGTCGACACCATCATCGCGATCATCACGCGCTGGCCCATGCCGCCCGACAGCTCGTGCGGATACGCATCGGCGACGCGCGCCGGGTCGCGGATCTGCACGGCCTCGAGTGCATCGACGATCCGCTCGCGCAGCGCGCGGCCGCGCAGCCCGGGCTCGTGCAGCCGGAACGCTTCGCCCATCTGCTTGGCGACCGTCATCACCGGGTTCAGCGAATATTTCGGGTCCTGCAGGATCATGCCCATCTGGCTGCCGCACAGCCGCCGGCGTTCGCGCGGCGACATCGCGAGCAGGTCGTGGCCCGCGAAGCGCATCGTGCGTGCCGACCAGCGCGCGGCGTCGGGCAGCAGGCCGAGCAGCGCGCGGCCCGTCAGCGATTTGCCGGAGCCCGATTCGCCGACGATGCCGAGGCGTTCGCCGGGCGCGAGCGTCAGCGACAGGTCGCGCACGGCATCGGTGACGGTGCCGTCGTGCCCGCGAAAGCCGATCTTCAGGCCGTCGATCTCGCACAGCGGCGCGGGCGTGGGGGCGGGGTTCATCGGCATGTCACGCTCCATGACGGGGATCGAAGACATCGCGCAGCCCGTCGCCGAGCAGGTTGAACGCGAGGCTCACGAGCAGGATCGCGCAGCCGGGCAGCGTCGCGACCCACCACGCGTCGAGCAGCACGTTGCGGCCCGACGCGACCATGAAGCCCCACTCGGGGCTCGGCGGCTGTGCGCCGAGGCCGAGGAAGCCGAGGCCCGCGACGGTCAGGATGATGCCGGCCATGTCGAGCGTCGCGCGCACGATCACCGACGACATGCACAGCGGCACGATGTAGCGCAGCAGGATGCGCGGGCCCGACGCGCCCTGCAGGCGGGCGGCGTGGATGAAGTCGGCCTGCGCGATGCGGATCGTCTCCGCGCGCGCGAGCCGCGCATACGCGGGCCACGCGGTGATCGAGATCGCGACGACCGCGTTGATCACGCCGGGCCCGAGCGCGGCCGCGAATGCGAGCGCGAGCACGATCTTCGGGAACGCGAGCGCGATGTCGGTGATGCGCATCAGCACGCTGTCGACGAAGCCGCCGCAATAGCCGGCCGTCGTGCCGATCGCGAGGCCGATCGGCACGACGATCACGACGACGAGCAGCGCAATGCCGAGCGTGAGGCGCGAACCGGCAATCAGCCGCGAAAGGATGTCGCGGCCGAGCTGGTCGGTGCCAAGCCAGTGCGACGGCGAGCCGGGCGGCAGCAGCCGGTCGGACAGCACCTGGCGCAGCGGATCGTGCGGCATGATCAGCGGGCCGACGATCGCGACGACGATCAGCGCGACGAGGATCGCGAGCCCGAACAGGTTGAGCGGGTTGCCGGCGAAACGGCGCCAGCGGCGATACGCGAGGCCGAGTGCGGCCTGCGAGCGCGAGGCGGGCGCGTCGGACAGCAGCCACGCGCGCAGCGTGAGACGCTCGGCGTTCATGGTTGGACGACCTTCGGCATGGGCGATGAAAGAAGCAGGGTGGAAGCGGTCATGTCGTGTCGGCGCGTCAGCGCGCGCGCGGATCGAACACGCGGTACAGCGCGTCGGTCAGCAGGTTGACGGTGATGAACATCGCGCCGATCACGAGCGTCGCGCCGAGCACCGCGTTCATGTCGGCGTTCAGCAGCGCGCCGGTCAGGTAAGAGCCGAGCCCCGGCCACGCGAACACGATCTCGGTCAGTACCGAGCCTTCGAGCAGGTTGCTGTAGGTGAGCGCGATCACGGTGAGCAGCGGCACCGCGATGTTGCCGAACGCATGCCGCCAGATCACGCGGCGCTCCGGCAAGCCTTTCGCGCGCGCGGTGACGATGTATTCCTGGCTCAACTGGTCGAGCATGAACGAGCGCGTCATGCGGCTGAGATACGCGACCGAGTAGTAGCCGAGGATCGCGGCGGGCAGCGCGATGTGCGATACCGCGTTGCGGAACACGTCCCATTCGCCCGCGAGCGCCGCATCGATCAGCAGGCTGCCGGTGCGCGGATCGACCATCCCGTCGTACACGGGATCGAGCCGGCCCGGCCCGCCGACCCAATGCAGCCGCGCATAGAACAGCAGCAGCCCCATCAGCCCGAGCCAGAACACCGGCACCGAATTGCCGATCAGCCCGACGAAGCGCGCGATGTGATCGATCGGACGGTTGTGCTTCACGGCGGCCGCGACGCCGAGCGGCACGCCGATCGCAATGCCGATCAAGGTCGCGATCGTCGCCAGTTCGAGCGTGGCCGGGAATACGCGCTTGATGTCGTCGAGCACGGGGTTCGCGGTCAGCAGCGACATGCCGAGATGGCCGTGCAGTACATCGCGCGCATAGATCAGGAATTGCGTGACGAGCGGCTTGTCGAGCCCGAGCGCGATGCGTTCGGCCGCATACGCCTCGGCCGACGCGCGATCGCCGAGGATCGCGAGCACGGGGTCGATCGGCACCTTGCGGCCGATCACGAACGTCAGCGCGAGCAGCCCCGCGAACGTGACGGCGAGCGTGAGCGTCCAGCGCAGCACGCGCAGTGCCCAGCGCACGGCCGGGCGCCGCGCGGGCAGCGTGCGCAGGGCTTCGAGGGAGGAGGCGGGAGTCGACATGCGGTGAATCTTATTGCTTCTTCAGGTTGCGGTACGACACGAGATCGTTGATCGGCCCGACTTCGAGCCCGCTCACGCCGGGCCGCGTCGCGACCTGCGCGACTTTCTCGAACATGATCACGAACGGCGAGCGCGCGAGCATCTCCTTCTGCATCGCCTGATACCGTTGCGCGCGTTTCGCGGCGGTCGGTTCGGCGAGCGCGGCGTCGGTTTCCTTCGTCAGTTGCGGAATGTCCCAGCTGTTGCGCCAGGCCAGCATTTTATAGCTCGACTTGTCGGAATTGTCGGGGTTCCACGCAAAACCCTGCGCGTTGCTGTGCGGATCGATGTAGTCGGCCGACCATTCGCCGATGTAGATGTCGTGCTGGCGCGCGCGGTATTTCGCGAGCGTCTGCTTGTTGTCGCCGGGGATCAGTTGCACCTTGATGCCCGCCTGCGCGAAGTTCGCCTGCACGGCCTGCGCGATTTCGGTGTACGGATAATCGTTGCGCACGTCCATCGTCACCGAGAACCCGTTCGGCACGCCGGCCTTCGCGAGCAGCGCCTTCGCCTTCGCGACGTCGAGCCGGTACGGGTTCGCGTTCAGCGTGCCGAGGAAGCCTTCGGGCAGGAAGGTCTGGTGGACCTTGTAGGTCGTCTTCACCACGTTGCCCTGGATGCCCGCATAGTCGACGAGCCACTTCAGCGCTTCCTGCACGTCGGGCTTCGCGAGCGTCGCATTCTTCGTGTTCAGGCCGAGATACAGCAGCGTCGCCTGCGGCGATGCCGACACCTTCGCCTTGCCGGATTTCACGACCGACGCCAGATCGTCGGGGCTCAGGTCGCGTGCCGCATCGACGTCGCCGTTCTCCAGCAGCAGGCGCTGGCTCGCGGCTTCGGGCACGTGGCGCAGCACGATGCGCTTCATCGCGAGCGGCAGCCGGTAGCCGTCGAAGCGCTGCAGCACGACGGTGTCGCCGGCGGTCCACTTGACCAGCTTGTACGCGCCGGAGCCGGCCTCGTTGGTCTTCAGCCACGCGTTGCCGAAGTCGCTGCCCTGCTGGTGCGACAGCAGCAGCTTCCTGTCGAGCACCGAGGCGGGCCAGGAGCCCAGCACATTCAGGACGAAGGTCGGCGCGTACTTCTGGTCGGTCGTGACCGACACCGTCAGGTCGTCGAGCTTCTTCACGTTGGCGACGACGTTCGCCTTCGTGAGCCCGATGCCGGTCAGTACGGCCGCCGGCCCCTTGTCGAGCAGCACCGCGCGCTGGATCGACCACGCGACGTCGTCGGCCGTCAGCGGGTTGCCCGAGTGGAACTTGAGGCCGGGGCGCAGCTTGAACGTGTAGGTCAGCCCGTCGGTGCTCACCGTCCACGACTGCGCAACGTCGCCGTTGAATTTCGACGGATCGCGCAGGTCGACGCGCACGAGCCGGTCGTACGTGTTCGCGACGTATTCCTCCGGCACCAGCTCGTAGACCTCGCCCGGGTCCAGCGTCGTGAATTCGTCGAGCAGCGTGGCCATCACGAACATGTCCTTCGGCGTCTCCGCATGCGCGGCGGACAGCGGAACGGCGGCGAGGACGGATGCGGCGGCCAGCGCCGCGACGAGCCGGGATGTCAGGGGTTTCATCTGCGCTCCATGTGTCGTTGAAGTCGTTGAACGTGAACGGTGGGGAGAATGCGTCGGGCCATCACATCAGGCGCCACGGGCCGCTTGCCGCATTGTCGATCTGGGGCAGCGCATGCGAGCCGGGCAGTTCGTAGTGCCACCATTCGCTGTCGATGTGCGCGAAGCCGGCCGCGTGCATCACGCCGAGCAGCAGCAGGCGGTTGCGCTGCACCGCTTCGGGCAGCCCCGCGTGGAAGTGGCCGGATGCGGCGACCATCTCGTCGAAGCCGGTGCCCATGTCGAGCGGCTCGCCATCCGCGCCGACGAGCGTCAGGTCGAGCGCGGTGCCGCGGCTGTGATTCGAGCCGCGACCGAGATCGGCGACGAAGTTCGGATCGGGCAGGAAATCCCACAGCACCTGCTGCGCCTGCGGCGGCCGGTACGCATCGTAGATGCGCAGCGTGAAGCCGGCCTGCGCGGCGACGTTCACCGCGCGGCGCAACGCGGCTTCGGCCGGTGCCAGCAGCAGGCAGTGCGCGCGGCGGTAGATCGGCTTGCCGGTCAGGTTGCGGTCGGTCGCGTAGACGAGGTCGATGTCGACGCGATGGGTGGCGGGCGTGATTTCGACGAGGCGGTGGTCGTTCATTGGCGGTTCGGGTTCGGTCGGGCTCGCTCAGGATTCGAATTGGTCGAACGTGTGCTGCAGTTCGCGGTTGCGCGCGACGCGCCGGTCGATCGCGGGGCCGAGGCGGTCGACCACGGCCGTGATCAGCAGGTTGAACAGGCAGGTGAGCGGTGCGAGCGAATCCCAGAACTGGCCGACGTCGGTCTTCACCTGCAGCAGGTCGGCCGGCCAGTCGCGCGCCCACGGGCACGAGAGGTCGGTGACCAGCGCGAACGGCTGCCCGCGCTCGGCGGCCGCCTGGCAATAGCGGCGCGCGCTGCGCGAATACGCGCGGGTGTCGGTGACGATGCAGTACGGCCGCTCGAATTCGGAGTTCAGCGAATCGACGTACGAGCCCGACTGGCCGTCGGAATAGAACACGCGCGGGCGCAGGTACTCGAGGTAGCTGCTGAACGCGTTGCTGATCCCGCGCGTCGACTGGATGCCGAGGATGAATACCGCGTCCGCATGCGCGATCCGGTCGGCGACCTGCGCGAACACCGGGCCTTCGGCGAGGCGGTACACGTGGCGGATCGCATCGAGCTCGCGCTCGAGCGACGATGCGAGCGGGCTGTTGCCGGCATCGCCGTTTCCGTTTCCGTTGCCGTGGGCCGGTTGCGTACCCGCGATGCGGCGGTATTCGTCGAGCCGGTCGGTGATCATCCACGGGCGATCGCCTCCGCCGCGCAGCTCGCGCTTCAGGTCGTCGAGATTGCGGTAGCCGACGCTGCGCAGGAAGCGCCCGACCGAGATGCCGCTCGTGCCGGCCTGCTGCGCGATCTGGTCGGCCGTTTCGAGCCCGAGCCGGTCGAGGTTCGCGAGCATGTAGCTCGCGATGCGCTTCGCGGTCGGCGTGAGCTCGGCGTAGCGGGATTCGACGGTACGGGCGAACGCGCAGGTCATCGGCTGTTAGATCGTTGTCGTCTGATGATCGAATGTCATCCATCTAACGAAGCCAAAATCATTCACGCCAGCGGATAAAAACTATGGTGTGAGGATAGGTGATAGGGTCGGAAGTGCGTTCGACGGTGGGGCGGTCCGCGCCGGAAGGGGCTTGGTTTTATCTCTGTCAGGAATAATTTGCGTTTATGTCTGATGGAGATAATTTGCGTTTATGTCTGTCAGGCATATACTGCATTTATTGTCCTCGGGGATCCATGCCGTGAACTTCATCGTCAATACGTCCGCGCAACTGGGCGAAATCCTGTCTTCCGCGCGTCAGGCAAAGGGCCTGACACAAGCGGAAGCGGCCGGGAGAATCGGCGTGGGTCAGTCGCGCCTGTCGTCGCTCGAAACCACGCGTACCGAAAGCCTGTCGCTTAGTCAGTTGCTCGAGTTGACCGCGCTATACGGTCTCGAACTCAGCATCCGCACGAAGGACGGGCACGACGCAGCCGACGTCGAGTGGTAAGCGATGGGACGCAGAACGCACACGCGCGCATTGTCGATCTGGACGAACGGCCAGCGGGTCGGCACGTGGCGGATTCCCGCGCGCGGCGACATGGAACTCCTGTACGACGCCGACTGGAAACAATCAGCCGTCGGCCGCCCGTTGTCGCTGTCGCTGCCGTTCGGTGTCGGCGAAGCACCGCTGCGCGGCGAACGCGTGAATCACTTCTTCGACAATCTGCTGCCGGACAGCGATGCCATTCGGCGCCGCCTGGCCGCCCGGTTCGGCACGGCGACGACCGAGCCGTTCGATCTGCTTGCCGCGCTCGGCCGCGACTGCATCGGCGCGGTGCAATTGCTCGGCGAGGACGATGCGCCGACCGGCCTGAATCGCATCGACGGTACGCCGCTGTCGGACGACGACGTGGCACGCGTGCTCGATCAGGCGAGCGGGGTGGCGACGGCAGGCGGGGACGACGACGATTTCCGGCTGTCGCTGGCCGGCGCGCAGGAAAAGACCGCACTGCTGTTTCATGACGGGCGCTGGATGCGCCCGCATGGCGCGACGCCGACGACGCATATTCTGAAATTGCCGCTCGGGCTGGTCGGCAACAAGCGGGCCGACCTGACGGCCTCCGTCGAGAACGAGTGGCTGTGCCTCGCGATCCTGCGCGCGTTCGGCCTGTCGGTCGCGCAGGCGGAAATCGTGAGTTTCGGCGCGCACAAGGTTCTGTCCGTCGCACGCTTCGATCGTGCGTTGCATCGCGATGGCGGGTGGCTGTTGCGCTTGCCGCAGGAGGACTTCTGCCAGGCGCTCGGCGTGCCGCCTCATCTGAAGTACGAGTCGCACGGCGGCCCCGGTGTGCCCGATCTCGCAGGCCTCCTGCGCCGCTCCGAAACGTCGCGGGAAGATCTCGACACGTTGTTCGCCGCCCTGATCGTGTTCTGGATGCTTGCCGCACCGGACGGGCATGCGAAGAACTTCAGCCTGCGCCTGCTGGCGGGCGGCCGTTTCCGGCTGACGCCGCTTTACGACGTGATGTCGATCTGGCCGGTCGAAGGCGACGGCGCGAACCAGTGGTCGTGGCACAAGGCGAAGCTCGCGATGGCCGTGCACGGCAAGCGCAAGCACTATGCGATGCGCGACATCACGCGACGGCACTTTAGCGCGATGGCCGAGCACTGCCTGCTCGGCGATATCGCGACGCCGATCGTCGAACGGCTCGTCGCGATGACGCCGCATGTGATCGAATCGGTCGCCGCGGCGTTGCCGCCCGGCTTTCCGGCACGGGTCGCGGAACGGATTCTGGGCGGCTTGAGGTTTGCCGCGCAACGGCTCGACGCGATGCCGCGAGAGTGAACCGCTTCCGGTCGCGGCGCAGGTCGCCGGGATCCGGCGTATTCGCATCCGCACAGGCCGGCTCGAAACGATCGGTGATTCGAGTCGACCGCATCGTATCCCGATCTCGTGTTGTCGCCATGCAGGGTCGTCACGACCGGGCGCAATCGTATCCCCTCATTCACCGAAATCCGTTCCCTTCCCGCCATCCCGCTGCACCGCAATAATTACAAAATTAAAGTCGATCAGCTTAATTCATTAATTCAGGTTAATAATTCATTTAATTTATTCGTCGAATTGTATTTAACTTGCGTGACGGGATGTTCGATTTTCGATAATCCGAAAAACGGCATGTGTTCCGTAATGGGAATTCACTTGATCGCAAGAATGAAGGAGAAGTCATGACGAATCTTTCTCGACGCAGGATGCTGGCGAATACGGCCGGCGCCATTGCCGCCGCCGGTATTGCGGTATCGGCCAAGGCCGCCTCGTTCGGCAATCCGGACAGTCCGCCGGAAGGCGCGGTCAATGCGCGCAACCGCCAGAGCCTGACCGATCCGGGGCCCAAAAATCCGGCTATCGCCAACCAGTTTCCGTCCTTTCAGGATCCGCCGGCCACCGATATCAACGGCATGCCGTTATTCTGGGCCTCGTTCAATAATGCGCATAAAAGAATTCAAAATGGCGGATGGGCGCGTGAAGTCACTCAGGACGATTTTGCGATTTCCGAAACCATTTCCGGCGTCAACATGCGCCTGACGCGCGGCGGCATTCGCGAGATGCACTGGCACCAGCAGGCCGAGTGGGCCATCATGCTCGACGGCCGGTGCCGGATCACGGTGCTCGACGAACTCGGGCGGCCATCGGTGCAGGACGTGAAAACCGGCGATCTCTGGTATTTCCCGCCCGGCCTGCCGCATTCGCTGCAGGGCCTCGGCACCGACGGCGCCGAATTCCTGCTCGCATTCGATAACGGCCGCGCATCCGAATTCAACACGCTGCTGCTGACCGACTGGGTCGCGCACACGCCGCCCGACGTGCTCGCGCTCAACTTCGGCGTGCCGGCCGACGCATTCCGGAACATCCCGCTCGACAACCTGTGGATCTTCCAGGGCGACGAACCGGGCCCGCTCGCGGAAGCTCAGCGCGCATCGGCGTCGGCGGCAGGGGCGCCGCCGCATCCGTTCATCTTCCCGCTCGGCGACATGAAACCGGTCAGGAAGACCCGCGGCGGCGAAGTGCGGATCGCGGACAGCACGAACTTCAACGTGTCGACGACCGTCGCGGCGGCGCTCGTCACCGTGCATCCGGGCGGCATGCGGGAACTGCACTGGCACCCGAACGCGGATGAATGGCAGTACTACCTGCAGGGCGAGGCACGGATGACCGTGTTCGACACGGGGCCGAAGGCGCAGACGGCCGACTTCCGCGCGGGCGACGTCGGCTACGTGAAGAAAAGCCTCGGGCACTACGTGCAGAACACCGGCAACACCGATCTGGTGTTCCTCGAGATCTTCAAGACCGACCGCTATGCGGAAGTGTCGCTGTCCGACTGGCTCGCGCATACGCCGCCGAAGCTCGTCGAAGCGCACCTGAACGTCGCGCCGGACGTGATCGCGCAGTTTCCGCGCAACCGTCCCGACGTCGTGCCGCTGTAACGCCGCCGCTGCCGCCGCGGCCGGCAGCCGACATGCCGGCCGCGGCGCCAGACCTTCAGGAATCCTGCTTCATTCGAACGGAACACCACCATGATTCCCGTCACGAACAAACCTGCCGGCGGCTTCGCGCTGCCGAGTCTGCCTGCCGGCCACACCGGCCACATCGACGGCGCGGCGCGTGCCGCGCTGGAAGGGCGCCGCACCGGCGTCGCCGCGCTGCTGCCGTTCGTCGGCCCGGCCGTGATCGCGTCGATCGGCTATATGGACCCCGGCAACTTCGCGACCAACATCCAGGCCGGTGCCGCGTACGGCTACCGGCTGCTGTGGGTCGTGCTGGCCGCGAACGCGATCGCGATGCTGTTCCAGGCGATGTCGGCGAAGCTCGGCATCGTGACCGGCCGCAATCTCGCGGAGCTGTGCCGCGACCGGTTTCCCGCGCCGGTCGTATGGGGGATGTGGGTCGCGTCCGAGATCGCCGCGATGGCGACCGATCTCGCCGAATTCCTCGGCGGCGCGCTTGCATTCGGGCTGTTGTGCCACCTGTCGCTGTTCGCGGGGATGATCGCGACGGCGCTCGCGACCTGCGCGATCCTCGCGCTCGAAAAGCGCGGCTTCCGGCCGCTGGAAGCCGCGATCGCGGCGCTGGTCGGCGTGATCGGCGCGTGCTATCTCGGCGAACTGCTGATCGCGCCGCAGGACTGGCATGCGGCCGCGTTCCATCTGGTCGTTCCGCAGATTCCGGATCGCGCGGCGCTGACGATCGCGGTCGGGATCATCGGCGCGACGATCATGCCGCACACGCTGTATCTGCATTCGGGGCTCACGCAGGATCGCACCGCGCCGCGCGACGATACGGAGCGGCGGCGGCTCGTGCGCTTCTCGAATCGCGAGGTGGTCGTCGCGCTCGGGCTGGCCGGGTTCGTGAATCTCGCGATGGTGATGATGGCGTCGTCGGCGTTTCACGCGAGCGCGCCGGGCATGACCGACATCGGCGACGCGTATCACACGCTGATCCCGGTGCTCGGGCCGGCGGCCGGCGCGCTGTTTCTCGTCGCGCTGCTGACCTCGGGCGTGTCGAGTTCGGTGGTCGGCACGATGGCCGGGCAGGTCGTGATGCAGGGCTTCATCCACCGCCGCATGCCGGTCTGGGTGCGGCGCGCGGTGACGGTCGTGCCCGCGTTCGCGGTGGTCGCGCTCGGCTGCGACGTCACGCGCGCGATGGTCGCGAGCCAGGTGGTGCTGAGTTTCGTGCTACCGATGCCGATGATCGCGCTGCTGATGCTGTCGGCGCGCGCGGACGTGATGGGCGCTTACGCGATGCGGATGCCGCTGCGGATCGTCGCCGGCGCGGCGACGGTCGTGATCGTCGGGTTGAACGCGTACCTGGTGTGGGCGGCATTCAATTGACCGGCGGCGGGCCGCCGCCCGCTGCCTACTGCTGCATGTCCGGCGCCTCGCGCAGCCGCCAGATCGCATTGCACTGCTGGCCGCCGAGGCTCGTCGAGCGCAGCGTGACGACGGTGCCGGGCGCGATCCGGTACGTGAAATGCGCCGTCAGCTCGGTGCCTTTCCGCTGCGGCTGCCCGTCGACCAGCACTTCGCACAGCAGCGGCGACGGCGACCCGGACGGGTGCGTGACATAGACGTTCAGCCGCGCGATGTCGCGTGTCGCGGTGAACACGACTTCGTGGTTCCCGCTGCCGATCAGCATCGTGCCGCCGGGTTCGTCGATCGCCTGCAGGTAGGCGCCCGCGCTTGTCTCGATCGTTGCGGCCGCAACGGTCAGCCCGGCCGAGCGCACGTAGTCGGTCGCCGCGATGCGCTGGGCGACCGCGTCGGACTGTGCCGGCGTGCCGTCCGACAACGCGAACGGCACGCCGTCGCGCAGCGCGGCGTCGACGTGGTTCGCGTAGTAGCGCCAGCGGTCGAGGAAGCGGATGTCGCCGGTCATGTGCAGCGCGCGGATCGGCTCGCCGTGATACCGGAGCGTCGTCGTGCCGGTGCCGGCATCGAACGCTTCGTGAATGCCGTACTTGCTGACGAAGTTCTGGACCGGATCGAGCAGCGCCGTTTCGCCCTGGGCGCTCCACAGGTGCAGGAACGTCGTATCGATCCCGAAGCATTCCTGGAAATCGGTGCCGATGCGGGCGGTGCAGTCGCGGAGGTGGCCGGCGTAGCGTGCCCACGCGTCGGCGGTCCCGGCAACGAGCCCGGCCTGCAAGGCGCTGCCGTGGCGTGCGGAGACTTCGTCGACGACGAGGCGCCAGTGATGGTCGCGCCGCTCGCCGATCAGCGGCGTGACGACGAACGTGCAGAACAGCGGGTCGGGGCACGCGTGAAGCCGGTCGTCGCCGATCTGCGAGAACAGGTCGAACGGCGGCGCGCAGAACCAGATGTCGGCGTCGTACAGCGCAAGCTTGCGGATCTGCGGGTTGCGTGCGCAATACTCGGCTGCCTCGATGAAGCGGCCGACCGGCAGCGCATACGCGCTCGACGCGTCGATCACGTCGACCGACTGGCTCGCGAGGATCTGCCGCTTGCGTTCGGACAGCCCGTAGCCGATCACCGCGATCCGCCCGTCGTAGCCGGTGTGCCGCAGCGACAGCAGGAACGGCACGAGCATCTCGTACCACGCGCGGTTGTTGTCGTTGATCGCCACGCAGACCGCGTGTTCGCTCGATTGCATGTTCGCCCCCCGTTGCGCGCGCCCGGCTCAGTAGCCGACGTGGCGCTCGCAGACGACCGCGCCGCAACCGCGGCTGTCGTGATACGTAATATGAAACTGCTTGTTGTCCCACAGCCACTGGAACACGGCCTGGTACACGCCGGCCACGGTCATGTCGTGCAGCACGATCTTCTTGCGCGCCAGCGGGCCGAAACGGTTCAGTTCGGCGAGCGTCTGCTCGTACGTATGGGTGGTGTCGATGAACAGCAGGTCGGCGGCGAGCGGCTCCATCGCGAGATCGTCGGCAATCCGGAATTCGAAGTCGATCGACAGGTCTTTCGCCGCCTGCTCCAGTTCGGGCCGGATCTGGAAATACTCGTCGGAGATGTCGACCGACACGAGGCGCTTCGGCTGCGCGAGCAGGAAGGCCGTCGTGGTCAGCCCGGTGAACACGCCGAGCTCCAGGATGGTGTCGCATCCGGCGGCCGTTTGCGTATAGAAGTCGAAGCGGGAGGGGCTGTCGCCGAGCCAGCCGATCGGCTCGATCTTGTACTGAAGGAACTCCATTCGCAGTTGTTGTAGCGTGCGCATCCTGTTTTCCTTGGCGAAGCGGATTGGCGGATTCGATGGTCCCGATCGTCGCCGGTCGCGGCCGGCGTCCGTGGCGTCGCGCATTGTAGATCGCCCGCGCCGCACGGCATAGCACCGCCACGGCGGCCCGCGGCGATTACCCGCGCGCCGGCAGGGCCGGGCGCGCGGGCGGGCGCCATTATTTCGCGAGCGTGTGGTATGACACGAGGTCGTTGATCGGCCCGATTTCCGGCCCGGTCACGCCGGGGCGCGTCGCGACCTGCACGACCTTCTCGAACATGATGATGAACGGCGAGTTCGCGAGCACGGCCTTCTGCAGCGCTTCGTAACGCTGCGCGCGTTTCGCGGGCGACGGCTCGACGAGCGCGGCCTCGGTGTCCTTCGTCAGTTGCGGAATGTCCCAGCTGTTGCGCCACGCGAGCATCTTCGTCGGCGACTGGTCGGAGTTGTCCGGATTCCACGCGAAGCCGCGCGCATTGCTGTTCGGGTCCATGTAGTCGGGCGACCATTCGCCGACGAAGATGTCGTGCTGGCGCGCGCGATACTTGCCGATCGCCTGCTTCGCATCGCCCGGAATCAGCTTCACGCGGATGCCGCCCAGCGCGAAGTTCGCCTGCAGCGCCTGCGCGATCTCGAGGTACGGATAGTCGTTCGGCATGTCCATCGTCACGTCGAAGCCGTTCGACAGGCCGGCCTTGGCGAGCAGCGCCTTCGCCTTCGCGACGTCCTGCCTGTACGGCCGCGCGTTCGACGCGCCGAGGAAGCCTTCGGGCAGGAAGGTTTCATGCACCTTGTACGTCGTGCTGACGATGTTGCGCTGGATGCCGTCATAGTCGACCAGCCATTTCATCGCCTGCTGCACCTCGGGTTTCGCGAGGTTCGGGTTCTTCGTGTTCAGGCTCAGGTACAGCAGCGCGGACACCGGCCACGATGCGACCTTGATCTTGCCGGCCTTCGTCAGCGCGGCGAGGCTGTCGGGGCTCAGGTTGCGCGCGGCGTCGGCGTCGCCGTTCTCCAGCAGCAACCGTTGCGCGGACGCTTCGGGCACGTGGCGCAGGACGACGCGCTTCATCGGGTACGGCGTGCGGTATTTCTCGAAACGCTGCAGCACGATGGTCTCGTTGGGCGTCCACTTGACGAGCTGGTACGGGCCCGAGCCCGCGTCGTTGGTCCGGAGCCAGCCGCTGCCGAAATCGTTGCCCTGCTGGTGCGACAGCAGCAGCTTCTTGTCGAAGACCGATGCCGGGCATGCGCTCAGCACGTTGAGCACGAAGCTCGGTGCGTACTTGCGGTCGGTTTCGAGCACGACGGTCTGCGGATCGACCACGCGCACCTTCTGCGCCACGTTCGCCTTCGTGAGGCCGAGGTCGGCGAGCACGCCGGCCGGCCCCTTGTCGAGCAGGATGGTGCGCTGCAGCGACCACGCGACGTCGTCGGCGGTGACCGGGTTGCCGGAATGGAACGTGAGGCCGGGGCGCAGCTTGAACGTGTAGGTCACGCCGTCGGTGCCGATCGTCCACGATTGCGCGATCTGCCCGTCGAAGCGCGTCGGGTCCTTCAGGTCGACGCGCACGAGCCGTTCGTAGGTATTCGCGACGTACTCCGACGGCACCAGTTCGTAAATCCCGCTCGGGTCGAGGGTCGTGAATTCGCCGAGCTGCGTGGCGACGACGAAGATGCCGGGCGGCGTGGCCGCCTGCGCCGGCAGCGCCGGAACAAGCGCGACGAGCGCGGCGCTGACGAACAGCCGGGACAGCAGGTGCTTCATGCGGGCTCCGTTGAAAGGGAATCGTGGGTGCGATTCTCTCATCGACGGCCACCCGGATGAAAATATTCAGCGTGCGCGCCGACGGGCCGGCGCGCAGGCGCGAGCCGGGCGGGCGCCCGGCGTCGGCGGGGTTCGGATCAGATCAGGCAGCGTGCGAGCGCGAAGCGCATCGTTTCCTCGGGCGGCTCGCTGCCCGAGCCGCGCACGACCTTGACGACCGAACCGCTGCCCGACGGCGTCAGCGTGACGAAGTACGAGTTCGAGCCGACGGCGATATCGGTCACGCCGTTGTGCTGCGATTGCTCGGTGCCCGGCAGGCGGCTGTCGAGGCAGTTGGCGATCGCGTAGGCCGGACGTTGCGACGACACGTACATCATCGGCGCCGCGCCGGACGAGGCGGCCGAGTCGGACGACGGCGCGGAACCGCAGGCGGCGAGCAGGGCGGCGGGAAGGAGCAGCAGGAATCGTTTCATGGTGGGTCGTCGTGGGTCTCGTATCGAGGCTGGGGCGCGGGGTAGGCGAAACGCGAAGCTTCGCGACGAAACCGCCCGGAATCGGGCCATGTTTGACGGACGACGATGCGGCAGGCGGCTGACGACGGAGTATACCCGCAGCATTTGACGCCGTTGACGCGTTGAAACGATTCGATACACAACAAGCACCCGCTGCCGCGCGGCGGCAGCGGGCGTTTCAGGGGGGGGCGAATGGGCACCTGCCGGTGTTGTCGATCTTATTGGCCGATCTGGTGGCTGACCGCATTTTCCTGCTGGTTCAGCACGTGCTTTTCGCTCTTCGTGATGTGGCTGCGATCCTGCGCAGCCATGTCCCGCTCTTCCCGGCGGATCTTGCGGTCGTCACGGTGCAGGCGCGCGGCCTGTGCGTGCGACATCTCGCCTTCCTTCACTTCGTGACGGATCCGGCGATTCTGGTTTGCGAGGCGCTGGTTGACCGCTTCGCGGCGCGGATGCGCCTGTTGCCACGGCGTGTCGGCGAACGCGGTGCCGGTCAGTACCGACATCAGCGTGGCGGCAATCGCGAGATGGCGGGTCAGGGCTCGCATGGTGTTTTCTCCTGTCGTTGCGCGCTCGAATCGTGGGCGCTTGTCCAGAAAACGCGGCGCGGGCACCGGCTGTTGACGTTTCCGCCTGTATCGATTGCAAGTCTTTATTACGTCGGCGCGTGGCGGCGCGGGGCCCGGCCGCCGCGCACGCGGATCAATGCGCGCCGGCCGCCGCCGCGTCGGCAT
>NZ_QOBB01000076.1:0-29216 GCF_024704855.1 Burkholderia sp. HAN2018
CGGCCCGGTCACCCGGCCCGGCGTCAGGCGCGCTTCGCGAGCGGGGCGCCGCCCTGCGACATGTCGCCCTCGGCCGCCTTCAGCGAATTCAGCATCCGCTGCAATGCGCGGGCGGTCTCGAGCGGCCGCTCCATCGGGAACAGGTGGCTGCCTTCCAGCCATTCGACGCGGCCGCGCGCCGCGCGGCGCGTCGCATCGAGCCCGACCTGGCGCACCTCGCGCGAACGCGTGCCGGCGAGAAAACCGAGCGGCACCGGCGCACCGTGCGCGAGCCTCGGGCCAAGCGTGTGCGGCAGCGTCCGGTAGATCAGGTATTCGACCTGCCGGTCGAACGCGAGCGCCCGCTCGCCGTCGGCCCCGGCCTGCGGAATCCCGTAGTCGATGTAGTCGGCCAGCATCCGTTCGTCCCAGCGGGCGAACGCCGGTTTCTCACGAAAGTGCCGCCAGACTTCGTCACGGCTCACCCAGCGCGTGCGCCGGTTACGCGTCGCGGCCGCCGGCGACAGCCGCTCGTCGAGCCCCGCCCACTGGCTCGCACGCAATGCGCCGGCGCGCCAGCCCGCGATGATCGGCGAATCGATCATCACGACGCCGCGCACCCATTGAGGCTTCTTCAGCGCAGCCATCAGCGACAGGTAGCCGCCGAGCGAATGGCCGACGAGCCAGACGGGACGCTCGTAGCGGCTGCCGATGTCGTCAAGCAGTTGCTCGACGAGATGCGGCCAGTCGCGCGTCACCGGATAGCGGCGGTCGTGGCCGATCCGTTCGATGTAGCGCAGCTCGTAGTCGTCGGCCAGTTCGGCGAAGATCGTGCGGTACGTCGACGCCGGAAAGCCGTTCGCATGCGAGAAATGGAGGATGTCCTTCAAACGCCGATGTCTCCCTTGTCGACCGGAATTGACGCGGCCCTTGCCGCGCTCACCGATCCATCCAGTATCGCCGCCGAACGTCGCGATGAAGCTCGAAGGCAAACCCGCCGTCGGCCGGCGCGACGTCGAACCGCACGGCGCCGTCGCGATCGGTGCGCGGCAGCGGAATCCCGCGCCCCTCGTAACGTGCGAGAACCGCCCGGTGCGGATGTCCGAAACGATTGCGATAGCCTACAGGAAATACCGCGACGCGCGGCCCGACCGAATCGAGGAAAGGCTCGACCGACGACGTGCGGCTGCCGTGGTGCGGAACGACCAGGATCTGCGCGGCCAGCGTGTCGCGCGCCGTGCCCACGAGCTCGCGCTCGACGGGCGCTTCGATGTCGCCCGTCAGCAGCGCGGACGTCCCGCCCGCGTCGATGCGCAGCACGCACGACTGCCCGTTCGACGAACCCGCGCCCGGACCGCCCGATGGCCAGAGCATCGTGAACACCACGCCGTCCCAGGTCCAGCGCTGCCCGGCCGCGCACGGCAGCCGGTCGGCAACGCCGGCGGCCATCGCATCGCGCCACAGCCCGCTCGTCGGCGGAATGCCCGCCAGCAGCTGGCGCACGTCGGCAGCCGCATAGACGGCCGGCACGCCGCCCGCGTGATCGGCGTGCGCGTGACTGAGCACGAGCGAATCGACCACCGCGATGCCTCGCGAGCGCAATGCCGGCGCGACGATCCGCGCACCGGCATGCGTCGACTCCGCGCCCGGTCCCGCGTCGAACAGCAAGGTCCGTCGGGCGGTCTCCACCAGCACCGACGCACCCTGCCCGACGTCGAGCACGGTCAGCCGGAAACCGCCCGGCGGCGGCGCATCGGCTGCCGGCGCGACGAGCGGCAACCACGTGAGCGGCGCAGCCCAGCGCAGCGGCCAGCCGCGCGGCATCAACGCCCATGCGACGCCCACGCAGGCCAGCGCCAGCACCGGCCAGTCGGGCATGCGCAACCAGAACACGCCGGCCGGCCAGTCGGCGAGGTATCCCAGCAACGTCATCATCGGTTCGAGCGCCGCGTGCGCAAGCCGGAACGCATAGGCGTCGAACGGCGCCGGCAGCGCGATGCCGGCCAGCACGATCGGCGTCACGACCGAGCTGACCCAGGGAATCGCGAACGCGTTGCCGAACGGGCCCGACAGCGATATCTGCGCAAACCAGGCGGCCGTCAGCGGCGCGAGGCCGATCGTCACCGCGTACTGCACGCGCGTGGCCTCGGCGATGCGGCGCCCGGCGCGTGCACCCCACGCGCGCGCCCGGTTCGACAAGCCAGCGGCGCCACCGCCCTCCTCACCCCCATCGCCTTCCGCATCGGCCTCGCGCACGGCGCGCCAGCCGGAAACCGCCAGCAGGATCACGGCGACCGCCCCGAACGACAGCCAGAACCCGGCCGACAGCACGGCCCACGGATCGGCAAGCAGTACGCCGCCGAGCGATGCGCACAGCACCGCGGAAGCCGGCACGCTGCGCCCGGCCAGATACGCAATGCCGCCGGCCGCGATCATCCACCATGCGCGCTGCGCCGGCACGTTGAAGCCGGCGAGCGCCGCATAACCGGCCGCGGCCGTCAGCGCGGCGAGCGCGGCCGCGTACGGCGCCGGCAATACGAGCGTCGCGGCCCGGGCGCGCCAGCGCAGGCGACGCCAGACCATCGACACCAGCCCGCCCGCGATCGCGCCGACGAGCCCGACATGCAGGCCGGAGATCGCGACGAGGTGGCTCGTGCCCGTGTTGCGCAGCACGCGCCAGTCGTCGTCGCCGATGCCCGACTGGTCGCCGATCGCGAGCGCGGCGACGATGCCGCGATGGCCGGCGTCGCCGCCAAGCGTCTCGCCGATACGCAAGCGCAGCACGTCGCGCAGCCGATCGATCGATGCACGCCATCCCGACGCGCGCGCATCGAGCAATACCGCCCGCCGGGGCGCGCTGACATAACCTACGGCGCGAATGCCCGCGGCAAGCCAGGCCGCCTCGCTGTCGCGCACGCCGGGATTGGCCTCCGCATGCGGGCGCTTCAGGCGCACGACGAAACGCCAGCGCTGCGCGGCGCGCAGATCGGGCAGCGCGTCGCGCGTCGCGGCCGCGTCATACGCGCGCCACGACAGACGGATCAACGGCGGGAAACGGGCCAGCGCCGCATCGTTCGACTCGACCGCGAACAGCAGCCGCGCACCTGTGTCGTCGACCACGGGCAGCCCCCGGATCACCCCGGTGACGACGATGTCGCGCCCTTCCCACTCGACGGGCAGGCTGTCGCCCAGCCGCCATTCGGCCCGCGCGGCCGCGTAGCCGAATCCGGCGACGCTGGCCGCGAGCGCGCAAAGCATCCATCCGAACGCGACGGTCATGCGCATACGCCGGCGGCGCATGCACCACGCGCCCAGGACCACGCAGCCCGCGAGCACGGTCGCACCGATCGTCCATGCGAACGCACCCGGCAGCGTCGCCTGCCGCTGCAGTACGACCACGCCGAGCGCGAACGCGATCCACCACACGCGCATCGCACCTCCTCGTCGATCCGGCGCCGCCATTGCGAATACGGCGCCTTCCGGCAACGATTATGCGGACGAAAGAGCGAGTCGCGGCAGCGCGGCGAGCGCGTTAGCCGAAGTGCATAGGGAGAGCGCGCCGGTGTCGATCCCGCGCAGTTCGGCGAGCACGTCGCCGATGCGCGGCACCTGGTCGGGCGTGTTGCGGGATTTGTATGCCCATTCGGGCGCGATGTCGGGCGCATCCGTCTCGACGACGATCGCCTCGAGCGGCAACTGCGTCGCGAGCCGGCGGATCTGCAGCGCCCGCGTGAACGTCACGTTGCCGCCGAAGCCGAGATGCAGCCCGTGCGCGAGATACGCTTCGGCCTGTTGAAAACTGCCGTTGAACGCATGCGCGATGCCGCGCCGCACGCCGAAGCGACGCAGCCCGGCCAGTACGCGGTCCTGCGACTTGCGCACGTGACACAGCACGGGCAGGTCGAATTCGCGCGCAAGCTTCAGCTGCCCCTGGTAGAAGAACTGCTGCCGCGCGTCGTCGAGCCCCGGCACGAAATAGTCGAGTCCGATCTCGCCGATCGCGACGAAGCGCGGATCGTCGAGGCTCGCCTCGATTTCCATGCGCAACAGGTCGAGATCCTCGTCGCGTGCGCGCGGCGTGTACATCGGATGGATGCCGAGCGCATAGACCGCGCCCGGCGTGCGGTGCGCAAGCTCGCGCACCGTCGTGAAGTTGTCGCGCCCGACGCTCGGGATCACGATGCGCGACACGCCGGCCGCGTGCGCCGCCTGTACGACCGCGTCGCGGTCGGCGTCGAACTCGGCGGCATCGAGATGGCAGTGCGTATCGATCCACATGGCGATGTTCCAGCACGCTGGCGCCGCGCCGGGACGAACCCGGCAGCCGGCCAGCGGCGTTCACTTACACCGGCAACGCCGGCTCCTCGTGCAGCACGCCGTCGCGCAGCCGCATGATGCGGTCGCAGCGCGCGGCGAGATCGGGATCGTGCGTGACGATCACGAAGCTCGTTTCGAGCGTTTCCGACAATTCGAGCATCAGGTTGAACACCGTATCTGCCGTCGTGCCGTCGAGGTTGCCGGTCGGCTCGTCGGCAAGCACGCACGCGGGCTTCGTGACCAGCGCGCGCGCGATCGCGACGCGCTGCCGCTCGCCACCCGACAGCTCGCCCGGCCGATGCTTCGCCCGCGGCCCGAGACCGACGCGTTCGAGCATCGCCTGGGCCTCGGCACGCGCGGCCTCGGTCGTCATCCGGCGGATGCGCAGCGGCATCGCGACGTTGTCGAGCGCGGTGAACTCGGGCAGCAGGTGATGGAACTGGTAGACGAAACCGAGCGCACGGTTGCGCAATTCGTTGCGCTCGCGCTCGGCGAGTTGCGTGAACGGCTTGCCGAGCAGCGACACCTCGCCCGCGCTCGGCTCGTCGAGCCCGCCCAGCACGTGCAGCAGCGTGCTCTTGCCGGAGCCCGACGCGCCGACGACCGCAAGCTTCTCGCCGCGCCGCACCGTCAGCTCGGTATTGTCGAGCACCTGCACGTTGAAGCCGCCCTGCACGAACGCCTTCGTGATCCCGCGCGCCTGAAGCACGTATTCCTGCATACCTGCCGAATCCTGTGTGTTGTGTTGTCGTGAATCCGCGAATGCGGTCGCGCGATCATTCATAGCGAAGGGCCTCCGCCGGCTTCACCTTCGCCCCGCGCCAGCTCGGATAGAGCGTCGCGACAGCCGACAGCGCGAACGCGATCAGTCCGATCCGGATCACGTCGCTCGCGACGAGTTCCGACGGCAGCTCGCTGATGAAATACACCGACGGCGGCAGGAACTGCACACCGAACAGGTGCTCGATCATCGGGATCAGCCACGGGATGCTCCATGCGATCAGGCAGCCGAGCGCGACGCCCGACGCCGTGCCGACGAAGCCGATCGTCACGCCCTGCACGACGAAGATCTTCATGATCGACCCCGGCTGCGCGCCGAGCGTGCGCAGGATCGCGATGTCGGCCTGCTTGTTGGTCACCGTCATCACGAGCGACGACACGAGGTTGAACGCGGCCACCGCGATGATCAGCGTGAGGATGATGAACATCATCCGCTTCTCGATCTGCACGGCCGAGAACCACGTCTTGTTCTGCTGGGTCCAGTCGCGGATGTACAGGCTGCCCGACAGCGTATGCGACAGCTCGACCGCCACGTCCGGCGCCTTCTGCATGTCCTTCAGCCGCAGGCGCACACCGGTCGGCGCGGCCATCCGGAACAGCGCCTCGGCATCGCGGATGTTGATCATCGCGAGCGTGCTGTCGTATTCGTAGTGCCCGGACTCGAACACGCCGACGACCGTGAACTGCTTCAGCCGCGGCATCATGCCGGCCGGCGTGATCGAACCCTCCGGCGCGACGAGCGTCACCTTGTCGCCGACCGTCACGCCGAGGTTGCCGGCAAGCGCGTCGCCGAGCACGATGCCGAACTGGCCCGGCACGAGCGCGGCGAGCTGGCCGGCCTTCATGTCCTTGCCGATGTCCGACACCTGCGGCTCGAGCGTCGGCTCGACACCGCGCAGCATCACGCCGCTCACAGCGTCCTGGCGAGTGAGCAGCGCCTGCGCGTCGACGTACGGCGCCGCGCCGATCACCGACGGATTGCGGCGCGCTTCCTGCGCGGTCAGCTGCCAGTCGGGCATCGAGCCCGTCGGCGAGAACACCTCGACGTGCGCGAGCACCGACAGCATGCGGTCGCGCACTTCCTTCTGGAAGCCGTTCATCACCGACAGCACGACGATCAGCGCCGCGACACCGAGCGCGATCCCGAGCATCGACACGAGCGCGATGAAGGAAATGAAGCCGTTACCGGTCGTGCGTTTGCCGGCGCGCGTGTAGCGCCAGCCGATCTGCCATTCGTACGGAAGTTTCAAGCGAATCCTTTCTGCTGGTTACGGCGGGGAGGCGCCCCGCGGCCGGACCGCCGCCCGGTGGCGGCCACCGGCCCGGGCACGGTCGAAAAACGGCCGCCGGACGCGAACGGGCCGTCAGCCGGCCCGATCACGCGCGCAGTTTGCCATACAATGCGCACCATCATGCACGACCGACGCCTCCATTTTCTCGTTCCGTTCGCGCTGCCGTCGGCGGCCGATGCGGCCTCGTCCCTGCACACGCTGGACAGCCCCGCGCTCGAAAAGTTGCTCGCCCGCGCGAGCCTCGTCGAGCGCGTGGCCGGCGAGGACTTCCAGCGCACGCTGCCGCACGAGCGCTGGCTGGCCCGCCAGTTCGGCGCGACCCAGGGCAACGCCGCCGACGAGGCGCCGCTCGCGCCCTACATGCTGCTGGCGGACGGCGGCGATCCGGGCGCCCGGGCCTGGGCCTGCGTCGAGCCCGTCCACGTCGAAATCGCGCACGATCACCTGGTGCTCGTCGATCCGGCGGCCCTTGCGCTCGACGACGGCGACGCGGCCGCGCTGCTCGCGGTCGCCCGGCCGCTGATCGAGGAGCTCGGCGTACGGCTCGAAGCGCCGAACCCGTCACGCTGGTACCTGTCGAGCGAGCAGCTCGCCCGGCTCGCCGGCGCCGCGCCGCTGCGCGCGAGCGGCCGCAACATCGAAATCTGGCTGCCGCACGAGGCGCATACGGGCGAACGCTCGCGGATGTGGATGAAGCTGCAGAACGAAGTGCAGATGGCCTGGTTCCAGCACCCGGTCAACGAAGCGCGCGAAGCGCGCGGGCTGCCGGCCGTCAACTCGATCTGGTTCCATGCGCAGGGCACGCTGAAACCGGTCGGCCAGCCGTTCGCGCGCGTGCTGTCCGCATCGCCCGCGGCGCTCGGCCTTGCGCGCGCCGCGCGGATCGACGCCTCGGGCGTGCCCGCCGCATTCGGCGCACTGCCCGCCGCCGACGGCGCGACGCTCGTCGACCTGCCGGCGCTGACCACCCCGTTCATCGAGCAGGACTGGGCGCGCTGGCACGACGGACTCGCCGCGCTCGAGCGCGACTGGTTCGCGCCGGCCCTCGCCGCGCTGCGGAACGGCGAGCTGGCGGGCGTCGATTTCACGCTGTGCGGCGACACGAGTTCCGTGACGCTGCGTGCGACGCGCTCAGACCTGCGCAAGTTCTGGCGCCGCCGCGCGCTGGCCTCCCTGTTCGAATAACAAGCACACCCCGTATGACCCGGATCGTTACCCGCCCCGTCGCGCCCGCCGACGCCGAAGCGCTCGCGCGCCACGGCCTGCATCCCGTGCTCGCGCGCCTGTACGCGTCGCGCGGCGTGCAGTCCCCCGCCGACATCGAGACCGCGCTTGCGCGGCTCGTCCCGCCCACCGAGCTGAAAGGCTGCGCCGATGCGGCGTCGCTGCTCGCCGACGCGATCGCCGACAAGCGGCGCCTGCTCGTCGTCGCCGACTACGACTGCGACGGCGCGACCGCTTGCGCGGTCGCGGTGCGCGGCCTGCGGATGTTCGGCGCGCAGATCGACTACCTGGTGCCGAACCGCTTCGAATACGGCTACGGCCTCACGCCCGAGATCGTCGAACTCGCCGCCGCGCGCAAGCCCGACCTGCTGATCACCGTCGACAACGGGATCGCGAGCGTCGCGGGCGTCGAAGCGGCGAACGCGCGCGGCATCGACGTGCTCGTGACCGATCACCACCTGCCCGGCGACGCACTGCCCGCCGCACGCGCGATCGTCAACCCGAACCAGCCGGGCTGCGCGTTCCCGAGCAAGCACCTCGCCGGCGTCGGCGTGATGTTCTACGTGCTGCTCGCGCTGCGCGCCGAGCTGCGCCGCCGCGGCGCCTTTGCGAGCAAGGAAGCCGAGCCGCGCCTCGACGGCCTGCTCGACCTCGTCGCGCTCGGCACCGTCGCCGACGTCGTGCGGCTCGACGGCAACAACCGCGTGCTCGTCGCGCAAGGGCTGCAGCGCATCCGCAACGGCCGCATGCAACCGGGCGTCGCCGCGCTGTTCCGCGCCGCCGCGCGCGAAGCGCGCACGGCATCGGGCTTCGACCTCGGTTTCGGCCTCGGCCCGCGCCTGAACGCCGCCGGGCGGCTCTCCGACATGTCGCTCGGCATCGAGTGCCTGATCACCGACGACATCGGTCGCGCATGGAATCTGGCGCAGCAGCTCGACGTGATGAACCGCGAGCGCCGCGAGATCGAGGCCGGCATGCAGCAGCAGGCGCTCGCCGATCTCGCCGACGTCGACCCGGCCGACGCGTGCACGATCACCCTCTTCAACCCCGAGTGGCACCAGGGCGTGATCGGCATCGTCGCCGGCCGGCTCAAGGAAAAATTCCACCGCCCGTCGTTCACGTTTGCGCACGCGGACGACGAAGGCAAGCGGGTCAAGGGCTCGGGCCGGTCGATCGCCGGCTTCCACCTGCGCGACGCACTCGACCTCGTGTCGAAACGCGAACCGGACCTGATCGTCGCGTTCGGCGGCCACGCGATGGCGGCCGGCCTCACGCTCGACACCGAGAACGTGCCGCGCTTCGCCGCCGCGTTCGAGGCGGTCGCGCGCGAATGGCTGTCCGACGACGCGCTCGCCCGCGTGATCGAGACCGACGGCGAACTCGAGGACGCCTACTTCACGCCGCAGTTCGTCGGGCTGCTCGACGAGGCCGTCTGGGGGCAAGGTTTTCCGGCCCCGCTTTTCTCGGGCGAATTCGACGTCGTGTCCCAGTCGCTCGTGAAGGAAAAGCACCTGAAACTGCAGCTTGCACGCGGCCGCCAGCGCTTCAACGCGATCTGGTTCAACCACACGGAGCCCCTGCCGGAAAGCGCGCTGGTCGCGTACCGGCTCGTCGCCGACACGTGGAACGGCGTCACGCGCGTCCAGCTGATCGTCGAACACGCGGCCGGCTGAGCGCGGGGGCCGCCCGGCCCGCGACGCCCGCCGATGCATGCGCGCCGCGCCGGACGGGGCCGCGGTGCACGCGCGAGCACCGTTTGCGTCACCGGGCAACCCTGCCGATCGGCTATAATTCCGCTTTTTTACGAAGCAAGAATAGCGAGCGATCATGGAAGCGGAACGTCTCAACGCGATCGAAAGCTCCCTGCTCGACCTGCGCAATCGCGCGGGCGAGCTCCGGGGGTATCTTTGACTACGACGCAAAAGCTGCGCGTCTGACCGAAGTCAACAAGGAACTCGAAGACCCGAACGTCTGGAACGATTCGAAGAACGCCCAGGCGCTCGGTCGCGAGAAGAAGCTGCTCGAGGGCGTCGTCACGACGCTCACCGCACTTGACGGCGACCTGCGCGACGCGCTCGACCTGTTCGAGCTGGCCCGCGAGGAAGGCGACGAAGACACCCTCATCGCGTCGGAAGAAGACGCCGCGAAACTCGAGGCGCGCGTCGGCGACATCGAGTTCCGCCGGATGTTCTCGAACCCGGCCGACCCGAACAACTGCTTCATCGACATCCAGGCCGGCGCCGGCGGCACCGAGGCGTGCGACTGGGCATCGATGCTGCTGCGCCAGTACCTGCGCTACTGCGAACGCAAGGGCTTCAAGGCCGAAGTGCTCGAAGAGTCCGACGGCGACGTCGCCGGCATCAAGAACGCGACGGTCAAGGTCTCGGGCGAATACGCATACGGCTTCCTGCGCACCGAAACGGGCATCCACCGCCTCGTGCGCAAGTCGCCGTTCGACTCGTCGGGCGGCCGCCACACGTCGTTCTCGTCGGTGTTCGTCTATCCGGAAATCGACGACTCGATCGAAGTCGAGATCAACCCGGCCGACCTGCGCATCGACACGTACCGCGCATCGGGCGCGGGCGGCCAGCACATCAACAAGACCGACTCCGCGGTGCGGATCACGCACATGCCGACCGGTATCGTCGTGCAATGCCAGAACGACCGCTCGCAGCACCGCAACCGCGCCGAAGCGATGGCAATGCTGAAGTCGCGCCTGTACGAAGTCGAGATGCGCAAGCGCCAGGCCGAACAGGACAAGCTCGAATCGAGCAAGACCGATGTGGGCTGGGGCCATCAGATCCGCTCGTACGTGCTCGACCAGAGCCGCGTGAAGGACCTGCGCACGAACGTCGAAATGAGCAACACGAGAGCCGTCCTCGACGGCGACCTCGACGACTTCATCAGCGCGAGCCTCAAACAGGGCGTGTAAGCGCCGCGGCGCGGCCTGGCCAGGCCGCGCCCCCTTGCCCTTCCCGTTTGCGTTGCCGCACCCACTCCGAATTCCGACCATCATGACCGAACCAACCCAAACGCAGCCCGCCGTCACCGCGGACGAAAACCAGATCATCGCCGAGCGCCGCGAGAAGCTGCGCGCCCTGCGCGAGCAAGGCGTCGCCTACCCGAACGATTTCCGGCCCGAGCACCACGCTGCCGACCTGCAGGCGAAATTCGCAGACTCGGACAAGGCCGCGCTCGAAGCGAACCCGGTCGAGGTGTCGGTGGCCGGCCGCATGATGCTCAAGCGCGTGATGGGCAAGGCGAGCTTCGCGACGGTGCAGGACGGGTCGGGCCAGATCCAGTTCTTCGTGACGCCGAACGACGTCGGCGCGGAAACCTACGACGCATTCAAGAAGTGGGACCTGGGCGACATCGTCGCCGCGCGTGGCGTGCTGTTCCGCACCAACAAGGGCGAACTGTCGGTCCAGTGCAAGGAACTGCGCCTGCTGTCGAAGGCACTGCGCCCGCTGCCGGACAAGTTCCACGGCCTGTCCGACCAGGAAATGCGCTACCGCCAGCGCTACGTCGACCTGATCGTCACGCCGGAAACGCGCGACACGTTCCGCGCCCGCACGAAGACGATCGCATCGATCCGCAAGTTCATGGACAACGCCGAGTTCATGGAAGTCGAAACGCCGATGCTGCACCCGATCCCGGGCGGCGCAGCGGCGAAGCCGTTCGTCACGCATCACAATGCGCTCGACATGCAGATGTTCCTGCGCATTGCGCCGGAGCTGTACCTGAAGCGCCTGATCGTCGGCGGCTTCGAACGTGTGTTCGAGATCAACCGTAACTTCCGGAACGAAGGCGTGTCGCCGCGTCACAATCCGGAATTCACGATGATGGAGTTCTACGCCGCGTACACCGACTACCGCTGGCTGATGGACTTCACCGAGCAACTGATCCGCCAGGCGGCGATCGATGCGCTCGGCACCGCGACGATCCAGTACCAGGGCCGCGAACTCGACCTCGCGAAGCCGTTCCATCGCCTGACGATCACGCAGGCGATCCAGAAGTACGCACCGGACTACACCGACGGCCAGCTGTCGGACGACGCGTTCCTGCGCACCGAACTGAAGCGCTTCGGCGTCGACGTGTCGCAGCCGGCGTTCCTGAACGCGGGTACCGGCGCACTGCAGCTCGCGCTGTTCGAGGAAACGGCCGAAGCGCAGCTGTGGGAGCCGACCTTCATCATCGATTACCCGGTCGAAGTGTCGCCGCTCGCACGCGCATCGGATACGGTGCCGGGCATCACCGAGCGTTTCGAGCTGTTCATGACCGGCCGCGAAATCGCGAACGGCTTCTCGGAGCTGAACGATCCGGAAGACCAGGCCGCACGCTTCAAGAAGCAGGTCGAGCAGAAGGATGCGGGCGACGAGGAAGCGATGTTCTTCGACGCCGACTACATCCGTGCGCTCGAATACGGGATGCCTCCGACCGGCGGCTGCGGGATCGGCATCGACCGTCTCGTGATGCTGCTGACCGACAGCCCGACGATCCGCGACGTGCTGCTGTTCCCGCATCTGCGCCGCGAAGACTGATCGCCGCGCCCGCGTGTGCGCGCCCCGCGGCGCGCACGCGTCAGCTTTGTAACGACGCGTAAATCCCTTCGGCCGGCGTCCGCCGGCTCTCGATCCTCCCCCGTTTTATTCCCCCGTCGCGACGGCCTTCTCCGGGTTTTCCCTGTCATAGTCGCCAGCGCCCCGCTGCAATTCGTTACACCTTGATACGGCGCGCCACTTGCCGGTGGACGACACTCCTTTTGCGTCACCACGCATGACACGGGACCAGAACGAGGCGCAGGAACGCCAAGTCTGCTCGAGCCCGAAGCGTGGGATCCGGCCCGACGCCGCAGTGCCGATCCGGATCGACATCGGAGAAAAAAATGGACAACCAGAATCAGACCACGCCGCAAAAGCAACGCCTCCACCCGCTTATCGCCACCGCCGCCGGCGCCGTCATCGTCGCCAGCCTCGCGGCGACGGCTGCGATCACGGGCATCTTCCCGAAGGCCAGCAGCAGCAACGCACAGAACGGCCAGACCCAGGCCGCGCTGATCGCGTCGCAGCCGGCCGTCGATACGGCCGCGGCGGCCAGCGCCGCGCTGGCCGCGCAAGCCCAGCAGCAGGCGGCGGAACAAGCCGCCGCGCAGCAGAAGGCGGCCGAACAGAAGGCTGCCATCGCGCAGGCCGAGCCGAAGCCCGCGCCGCGCCCGGCTGCACCGCACCGCCGCCATACGACGGCACCGCAGCCGCCGCAATACGCGCAGCAGCCGTCGGCGCCGGCCCAGACCTACTGCCAGAGCTGCGGCACGGTCGTCGCGATCACGCAGACGCGCACGCCGGGCCAGAGCTCGGGGATCGGCGCCGTGGGCGGCGCTGCAGCCGGCGGCCTGCTCGGCAACCAGTTCGGCCACGGTAACGGCCGCACCGCGATGACGATCATCGGCGCGCTGGGCGGCGGTCTCGCCGGCAACCAGGTTGAAAAGCAGGTGCGTGCGGAAACCGACTATCAGGTGCAAGTGCAGATGGAGAGCGGCGCGACGCGCACGTTCACTTACCACAACCCGCCGCCTTTCGGCCAGGGCCAGCGCGTGCGGATCGAGAACGGCACGCTGGTCGGCGCGTAATCGCCTGATCGCATCGGTGTCCCCTGCCCGCGTATCGTGCGCGGGCAAGCGGCCTGAAAACGAAAACGGCTCGTGAGCGATTGCTCACGAGCCGTTTTTTCATGACCGGCCGTCTGCGCCGTTACGGCACACGCGGTGTTCAGTCTTCGTCGTCGAAGTCCGATTCGTCGATCCAGTGGGCCTGGATCGCTTCGAGGATCTTCTCGCCCGAGTGCTTGGGATCGTCGTCGAAACCGTCGAGTTCGAGCACCCACTGGCGCAGGTCGACGAAGTTGATCCGCTGCGGGTCGATGTCGGGGTGCTTGTCCGCCAGCGCAATGGCTATTTCACGCGAATCGGTCCATTTCATCGCCTGCCTCCGGTTCCTGTCAGTGATTTTCCTTCGCGTGGTTGATCGAGTACTTCGGAATCTCGACCACCAGGTCCGAATCTTCCTTCACGATCGCCTGGCACGACAGGCGCGACGTCGGCTCGAGGCCCCACGCCTTGTCCAGCAGATCGTCCTCGTCCTCCTCGGACGGTGTCAGATCGTTGAAGCCTTCGCGGATCACCACGTGGCACGTCGTGCACGCGCACGACTTCTCGCATGCATGCTCGATCTCGATCCCGTGTTCGAGCAGGTTGTCGCAGATACTCTTGCCGGGCGTCGCGTCGATCACCGCGCCGTCCGGGCACAGTTCGACGTGAGGCAGCACCACCAGTTGAGGCATGTCCGTTCCGTCAGTCAGGGTGCGGCGCCAAGCGCCGCACGGTTCAATATCGCGCGGGCCGTTACCGGCCGATGCGCAGTTCGTGAGTTCAGATCTCGTCGAGCCGGCGGCCCGACAACGCGCGCTTGATGCTCTTGTCCATCCGGCGCGCCGCGAATTCGTCGGTACCGTCGGCCAGCGCCTTGGTCGCGATTTCGATCGCGTCCGTGTCGTCGCCCTGCGCGATCGTGCGCAGCGCCGCGGCCAACGCATCGACCTGTGTGCGCTCGTCCGTGTCGAGCAGCTCGCCGTCGGCCGCCAGCGCGGCCTGCGTCGCCTCGAGCATCCGCTCGGCCTCGACCTGCGCTTCGCGCAGCGCGCGGGCGCGCATGTCGATTTCGGCAGTCTTGAAACTGTCCTCGAGCATCTTCGCGATGTCGTCGTCGGCAAGACCGTACGACGGCTTCACGACGACCGACGCCTCGACGCCCGAATGCTGCTCACGCGCGAACACCGACAGCAGCCCATCCGCATCGACCTGGTAGGTCACGCGAATGCGCGCCGCACCGGCCGTCATCGGCGGGATGCCGCGCAGCTCGAAGCGCGCGAGCGAGCGGCAGTCGGCGACGAGCTCACGCTCGCCCTGCACGACATGGATCGCCATCGCGGTCTGGCCGTCCTTGAAGGTCGTGAATTCCTGTGCGCGTGCGATCGGAATCGTCGAGTTACGCGGGATGATCTTCTCGACGAGGCCGCCCATCGTCTCGACACCGAGCGACAGCGGAATCACGTCGAGCAGCAGCCAGTCGTCACCGGTGCCGCGATTGCCTGCGAGCAGGTCGGCCTGGATCGCCGCGCCGAGCGCGACAACCTGATCCGGATCGAGGTTCACGAGCGGCGGCTGGCCGAAATACTTCGCGACCGCGTCGCGAATCACCGGCATGCGCGTCGCGCCGCCGACGAGCACGACGCCCTTGATGTCGGCCGGCGTGACCTGCGCGTCGCGCAGCGCCTTGCGGGTCGGCGTGAGCGTACGCTGCACGAGCGGCTCGACGAGCGACGCGAACGTGTCGTGCGAGATCGTCTGCACGAGATGCGCACCGCCCGACAGCGTGACGTCGAGCGACGCCTGCGGCGCGGACGACAGCGCTTCCTTCAGCACGCGCACACGGTCGAGCAGCAGGCGCACGTCCTCGGGCGCAAGCGTCTTCGCATCGATGCCGGCCTGCGCGAGCACGTGACCGAACAGCGCGTGATCGAAATCGTCTCCGCCGAGCGCGGAATCGCCGCCCGCGGCCAGCACTTCGAACACGCCTTTCGTCAGCTTCAGGATCGACAGGTCGAACGTGCCGCCGCCGAGGTCGTACACCGCGTAGAGGCCTTCGGCCCCGTTGTCGAGACCGTAGGCAATCGCCGCGGCGGTCGGTTCGTTCAGCAGGCGCAGCACGTTGAGGCCCGCGAGGCGCGCGGCGTCCTTGGTCGCCTGACGTTGCGCTTCGTCGAAATACGCGGGCACCGTGATCACCGCGCCGACGAGGTCGTCGCCAAGCGAATCTTCCGCGCGATAGCGCAGCGTCGCGAGAATCTCGGCCGACACTTCGACGGGGCTCTTCACGCCGTCGACGGTGCGGATCTGCACCATGCCCGGCGCATCGACGAATTCGTACGGCGCGTTCGCCGCACCTTCGACCTCGGCCTTGCCGCGGCCCATGAAGCGCTTGACCGACACGATCGTGTTGCGCGGATCGGTCGCGGCCTGCTCCTTCGCTTCGTGGCCGATACGCCGGCCGCCCTTCTCGAGATAGCGGACCACCGACGGCAGCAGCACACGGCCCGCTTCGTCCGGCAGCACCTCCGGCACGCTGTTACGCACGGCCGCGACGAGCGAGTTCGTCGTGCCGAGATCGATCCCGACGGCGAGTCGCCGCTGATGCGGCGCCGGCGCCATGCCCGGTTCGGAAATTTGCAGTAAAGCCATCTTGGTTCGTTCGGGCGCTCGGCCCGTTTGCTGCGCGTGCCGCGAGGCACGCGGTTAAGTTTCGAGGCGCTCGATCTGCGCGCCCACTTCCGACGCGACCCGTTCGATGAACATCAGCTGGCGCACGGCCTCGGCGGCCGCCTGATCGGCGCCGCTGTCGAGCAGCGTGCCGAGACGCTCCACACGAATGCGCCGCTCTTCGCGCAACTCGGCGAGCAGCGCGTCGAGCGCGTCGACATTGCGGGCGGCCGCGGCATCCTCGATGCCCTCGCGCCACTCCATCTGCTGCATCAGGAACGCGGGCTCCATCGCGGTGTTGTTTTCCGCACCGATGTCGACACCACGCAGGGACAGCAGATACGACGCGCGCTTCAGCGGATCGCGCAGCGTGCGGTACGCCTCGTTCGCACGGGTTGCCCATTGCATCGCGATGCGTTTCTGCGCATCGCCGGCCGCCGCGAAGCGGTCCGGATGCACCTGCGTCTGCACCGTCCGATAGGCGGCGTCGAGCGCCGTCTCATCGAGCGCGAATTGCGCCGGCAGGTGAAACAGGTCGAAGTGGCTGTCTTTCAGCGAAACCATCGTCGCGTTCAATTCCGGTTCGTCGCACGGCAAACGCCGCACATTAAAAAGGCGGCCCGTGCCGCCTCTTGCCCGCATCGCGCGGAGACCCGCGTCACACGCGGAACGATTCGCCGCAACCGCACTCGTCCTTCACGTTCGGGTTGTTGAACTTGAACCCTTCGTTCAGGCCTTCGCGGGCGAAGTCGAGCTCGGTGCCGTCGATGTACGCAAGACTCTTCGGATCGACGATCACCTTCACGCCATGGCTCTCGAACACCTGATCCTCGGGAGCCAGCTCGTCGACATACTCGAGCTTGTACGCGAGCCCCGAGCACCCGGTCGTGCGAACGCCAAGCCGCAGGCCCATACCCTTGCCGCGACGGACGAGGTATTTCTGGACGTGCTGTGCTGCTTTTTCGGTCAGTGTAATTGCCATGATGTCCTTGCCGCGGCACGCCACCGGGGCCTGCCGCGTTTCCTTCTCTAGCCGCTCGATGCCGCTCAGGCTGCTGCCTGATCGCCTTCCTTGGTGTCGTGGCGCTTCTTGTAGTCGGCCACGGCTGCCTTGATCGCGTCTTCCGCGAGGATCGAGCAGTGAATCTTCACCGGCGGCAGCGCGAGTTCTTCGGCGATCTGCGTGTTCTTGATCGACAGTGCTTCGTCGAGCGTCTTGCCCTTCACCCACTCGGTGACGAGCGAGCTCGACGCGATCGCCGAACCGCAACCGTACGTCTTGAACTTCGCGTCTTCGATCACGCCGTCCGCGCCGACGCGGATCTGCAGCTTCATCACGTCGCCGCAGGCCGGCGCGCCGACCATGCCCGTGCCGACCGTGTCGTCGTCCTTCGCGAACGAACCGACGTTGCGCGGGTTTTCGTAGTGATCCAGAACCTTGTTGCTGTAAGACATGACTCAGACTCCTTGACTCGTTACGTCTGCGTGCGCGAATCCGCCCGCGGGTATGTTCAATCCGGCGCTCAGTGTGCGGCCCATTCGATCGTCGACAGATCGATGCCTTCCTGGTGCATTTCCCAGAGCGGCGACAGTTCGCGCAGCTTCGCGATCTTGCTGTTCAGCAGGTTGATCACGAAGTCGACTTCCTGCTCCGTCGTGAAGCGGCCGACCGTGAAGCGGATCGAGCTGTGCGCCAGCTCGTCGTTGCGACCGAGCGCACGCAGCACGTACGACGGCTCCAGCGACGCCGACGTGCACGCGGAGCCCGACGACACCGCGACGTCCTTGATCGCCATGATCAGCGACTCGCCTTCGACGAAGTTGAAACTGATGTTGAGGTTGTGCGGGACACGGCGTTCCATGTCGCCGTTCACGTACGTTTCCTCGATCTGCGACAGGCCGCGCAGCAGCTTGTCCCGCAGCATGCGGACGCGCTCGTTTTCCGTCGCCATTTCTTCACGTGCGATGCGGAACGCTTCACCCATGCCGACGATCTGGTGCGTCGGCAGCGTGCCCGAACGCATCCCGCGCTCGTGGCCGCCGCCGTGCATCTGCGCTTCGATGCGCACACGCGGCTTGCGGCGCACGTACAGCGCGCCGATGCCCTTCGGGCCGTACGTCTTGTGTGCCGAGAACGACATCAGGTCGACCTTCAGCTTCGCGAGATCGATCCCGACCTTGCCCGTCGACTGTGCGGCGTCGACGTGGAACACGATGCCCTTCTCGCGGCAGATTTCACCGATCGTCTCGATGTCCTGGATTACGCCGATCTCGTTGTTCACGTGCATCACCGACACGAGGATCGTGTCCGGACGCAGCGCGGCCTTGAACACGTCGAGGTCGATCAGGCCGTCATCCTTGACGTCGAGGTAGGTGACTTCGAAGCCGTCGCGCTCGAGCTCGCGGCACGTGTCGAGCACGGCCTTGTGCTCGGTCTTCACCGTGACGATGTGCTTGCCCTTGCCCTTGTAGAAGTTCGCGGCACCCTTGATCGCGAGGTTGTCCGACTCCGTTGCGCCGGACGTCCAGATGATCTCGCGCGGATCCGCGTTCACGAGCGCGGCCACCTGTTCGCGCGCTTCCTCGACCGCACGCTCGGCATCCCAGCCGTACGCGTGGCTGCGCGATGCCGGGTTGCCGAACTGCTCGCGCAGGTACGGCACCATCTTGTCGACCACACGCGGGTCGACCGGTGTCGTCGCGCTGTAATCCATGTAGATGGGCAGGTGGAGAGTCTCTTGGGTCATCTGTCGCTCCGGGAATTCTGTGCAGGGACTATGTGCGTTATGGGGTATGGCGGGCGCCTTCGCGCTCACGAACTCGCGATGTTGAACACCGAATTGGGACCGAGCGGCATCGTGCGCACCGGCTCTGCCGGTGCGGCGACGGGCTCCGGCGTGCGGCGATCGCGCAACACCGCAGGGGCGCCCTCGCGTGCGCGCTGCTGATCGACGAGATCCTGCAGCGACACGGAGTCGAGGTATTCGACCATCTTCTGGTTCAGCGTCGACCACAGCTCGTGCGTCATGCAATGGCCGTCGGGCTGCTTCGAGCCGTCGCACGTGCCTTTGCCGCCGCACTGCGTGGCGTCGAGCGGTTCATCGACCGCGATGATGATGTCGGCAACGGTGACGTCCTGCGCGCGACGCGCGAGGTTGTAGCCGCCGCCCGGGCCGCGCACGGATTCGACGATTTCATGCCTGCGCAGCTTCCCGAACAGCTGTTCGAGATACGAGAGCGAAATCCGCTGGCGCTGGCTGATGCCTGCAAGCGTCACCGGGCCCTGCTCCTGGCGCAGTGCCAAGTCAATCATCGCCGTGACGGCGAAACGGCCTTTGGTGGTGAGTCTCATGGTGTCTAGGGGACTGCAATCTTGACGATTTTGGTCAAGTATAAATATTTGACGTTTTTAGTCAAGTATCCATGTCTTTGAAAGGGTATTCGTAGACCGCTGAATACCGCGCGATCAGCGCTCCGTGCGGGGCCGGAGCGTCTCAAGCAGGCCCGCGCACGCGCGCTCGACCTGGTCGAGCACCTGCTCGAAGCCCTGCGCGCCGCCGAAATACGGATCGGCCACTTCGGTTTCGGTCGAATCCGGCGCGAATTCCATCAGCAGGCGCACCTTGTCGACATGCTGCGGCGGACAGCGGCGACGCAGCTCCGCGAGATTCGCCTCGTCCATCGCGAGCAGCAGGTCGAAGCGCTCGAAGTCCGCCGCGTTCACCTGTCGTGCGCGCAGCGCCGACAGGTCGTAGCCGCGGCCGCGAGCGGCCGCCTGCGCACGCGTATCGGGCGGCTCGCCGACATGCCAGTCGCCGGTGCCGGCCGAATCGATCGCGATCCGGTCCGCCAGCGCGGCCGCATCGACCTGGTGACGCATCACGCCTTCCGCGGTGGGCGAACGGCAGATGTTGCCGAGACAGACGAAACAGATCGAAACGCGGGTCATCGCACTATCGGAAAGCCGCGGCGAACCGCGCGGGAGAAGAACACGCCATTATACAAAGGCGACCGGAATCGCGCCGCCGGGCAAAGCGACGGCGCCGTGCATTACAGCGCCTTCGGCGCGACGAGTGCGACGTCGCCGGATGCCGCCGGCAGCGGCTTCGCCGCGTCGTCGACCAGCCCGAACGACACCGCACGCGCCAATTCAGCGGATGCCTGGTGAACTGCGAGCGGGCCACGCGACGGCGCATCGGCCATCGCATGCAGATAGGCAGCCGCGGCCAGCGGAACGACGATTGCCAGCGGCCAGTACATCGATATTGTCTTTTTCATGATGCGGACCTCCTTGACCTCGTACCCCGAAACCCACTTCCGGGGACTACAGACGAGATTCTATAGACCGCATCTATCGAGATAAATATCCAAATAGCGAACGCTCTGTTGTCGCCGGATGAACAGTCGTCAGCCGAGGTGGCTTTGCGACGCCGCGTACAGTTCGCGGAACGTGCGCCCCGTCGGGGTCGGCATGTCGCGCGTGTCCATCCAGCCGCCCATCATCGGCAGGCGCCGCAGTGTGCCACCGGCACCCAGCCGCTCGAGGATGCGCACCGCGAGCTTCGTCGTCAGTGCGTACAGCATCGGCCGCCGTGCGACGAAACCCCATGCGGTGAGCGCCGCCCGCTCGCGCCACGGCCGCAGGTGCCGCTCGACCTGCTTTTCGCGCAGCGTGCGCAACAGGTGCGACAGCGGAATCCCGGCCGGGCAGACGCTGTCGCATTCTCCGCAAAGCGTCGCGGCCTGCGGCAGATCCAGCGCGCGATCGAGCCCGACGTAACTCGGCGTCAGCACGGAACCCATCGGCCCCGGGTAGACCCAGCCGTACGCATGGCCGCCGACCTTCTGGTAAACCGGGCAATGGTTCATGCATGCGCCGCAGCGGATGCAACGCAGCATCTCCTGGAACTCGCCGCCGATCAGCCCCGTGCGGCCGCCGTCGACGAGCACCACGTAGTTGTGCTCGGGGCCGTCCTCGTCATCCGGCCCGCGCGGCCCGGTCAGCAGCGAGAAATAGTTCGACGTCTTCTGCCCCGTCGCGGAACGCGGCAGCAGGCGCATCGCGGTCGCGAGGTCCTCGAGGGTCGGCAGCACCTTCTCGATGCCCGTCACGGCCACATGCACGCGCGGCATCACCGTGCACATCCCTTCGTTCCCTTCGTTCGTCACGATCGCGACCGAACCGGTCTCGGCGATCACGAAGTTGCCGCCGGTCACGCCCATGTCGGCCGACATGAAATGCGGGCGCAGCACCTCGCGCGCCTCCCGCGTCATGTCCGGAATCTCGGTGAGCCGCTCGCGGTGGTGCGTGCGCGCGAACAGGTCGGCGATCTCGTCCTTGTCCTTGTGGACGACGGGCGCGATGATGTGGCTCGGCGGCTCGTTGTCGTTGATCTGCAGGATGTATTCGCCGAGGTCCGTCTCGATCGATTGCACGCCCATTTCCGCGAGCACCGCGTTCAGGCGCATTTCCTCCGACACCATCGACTTGGTCTTGATGACCTTCTTCACGTCGTGACGGCGCGCAATGTCGGCCACGAGCCGCGCGGCGTCCGCCGTCGTCTCGGCGAACAGCACGGTCGTGCCGCGCCGCGTCGCCTCCTGCTCGAAGGCCTCGAGCCACACGTCGAGGTTCTCCAGCGCGCGGTTGCGGCGCGCCTTCAGCGCCGCCCGCGTGGCCGGGAAGTCGATCGCGGTCATCGCGTCGGCACGCGCGGACACGAACTTCGTCGACAGCTTCTTCAGGTTCTGCTGCAAGCGCTGGTCGGCCAGCTTCTGGCCGGCGCGCGCCTTGAAATGCATCGATTGGACTTGCATCGCGGTATCGGGGAAAAGTGAGCGGAACCGGGCGTCAGACGTCGCCCGCCAGCACCTGCGCGACGTGCAGCACGCGCGTGTCGCGGTCGCCGGTGCGGCGCAACCGCCCTTCGATGTTCAGCATGCAGCCGAGATCGCCGAGCACGACGGCGCCCGCGCCCGACGCGCGCACGTTCGCGCACTTCTCGTCCGCGATGGCCGCCGAGATGTCGCCGTACTTCACCGCAAACGTGCCGCCGAAGCCGCAGCAGTGCTCGCAGTCCTTCATCTCGGTAACCGCGATGCCGCGCTGCGCGAGCAGCGCACGCGGCTGCGCCTTCACGCCGAGCTCGCGCAGGCCCGAGCACGAATCGTGATAGGTGACGGGTCCCGTGAATTCACCCGGCGCGAGCGAGACCTTCGCGACATTCGCCAGGAAATCGGTCAGTTCGTAGACCTTCTGCTGGAGCCGCGTGTAGCGCCCCATCAGCTCGGGGTCGTCGCGGAACAGGTCGCCGTAGTGCGCGCGGATCATCCCGCCGCATGAACCCGACGGCGCGACGACGTAATCGAACTGCTCGAACTCGCGCAGCGTCTTTTCCGCGAGATCGCGGGCGAGCGCGCGGTCGCCCGAGTTGTAGGCCGGCTGGCCGCAGCAAGTCTGCGCGGGCGGCACGATCACCTCGTAGCCGGCGTCGCGAATCAGCTTGAGCGCCGAAAAACCGATTTCCGGACGCATCAGATCGACCAGGCAGGTCACGAACAAACCGACTCGCATACGCGCTCCTTCGAGAAAACGGCTCTCATTATCCGCCGTTTGGCCGGCGAGACCAACGCCGGCTCGCGCGCAAGCCCGCACTGCGCGAAACGAGGACTTCCTCGAACGGCGTTCGCTTTTTTCACGATACGAGATACAATCGTTGCAACACCGCTTGCCGCGTCAACCGATTTCTCCCCCGACATGAGCCAACCCACCCCGGATTCCAAAACGTCGATCCAGGTGATCGAACGCATGATGCGGTTGCTGGACGCGCTCGCCGCGCACAGTGACCCCGTGAGCCTGAAGGAACTTGCGCAGCGCACGGAGCTGCACCCGTCTACGGCGCACCGCATCCTCAACGACATGGTGACCTGCCGCCTCGTCGACCGCTCCGATCCCGGCACGTATCGCCTCGGCATGCGGCTGCTGGAGCTCGGCAACCTCGTGAAGGCACGCCTGTCGGTACGCGACGCGGCGCTGATGCCGATGCGCGAGCTGCACCGTCTCACCGGGCAGACCGTGAACCTGTCGGTGCGCCAGGGCGACGAGATCGTCTACATCGAGCGCGCGTATTCGGAGCGCTCGGGGATGCAGGTCGTCCGTGCGATCGGCGGCCGCGCGCCGCTGCACCTTACGTCGGTCGGCAAGCTGTTCCTTGCAGCCGACGAAACGTCGCGCGTGCGTGCCTATGCAACGCGCACGGGGCTGTCCGGCCATACGCAGAACAGCATCACCGACATCGCGAAGCTCGAGCGCGAGCTGACGATCGTCCGCCAGCAATCGTGCGCACGCGACAACGAGGAACTGGAGCTCGGCGTGCGCTGTATCGCGGCCGGCATCTACGACGATTCGGGCAAGCTCGTCGCGGGCCTGTCGCTGTCGGCGCCGGCCGATCGCCTCCAGGATGCCTGGCTCGGCCAGTTGAGCCGTACTGCCCTCACCATTTCGGAATCGCTCGGCTACCGGCCGGCGCCCACGAAGGATGCGGACGGGCTGCAGCGGCAGGCGTAAGCCGCTCCCGCGCGCCCGCAGTAAAAAAGCCCCGCGATTGCGGGGCTTTTTTTCGGCCATCGGCGCGGCGGCGAATCGCCACGCCGCCGTGCGGTCAGGTCCCGCCGTTCGGCGTGTTGGCCGCCGTCAGGCGCTCGCCGCCGCCGGCGTCGAGCCAGTTGCGCAGACGCGCCGCGTCGGCGAAGCGCGAATACTTGCCGAACGAATCGAGCAGCACCATCACCATCGGCCGGCCGTGGATCGTCGCCTGCATCACGAGGCATTCGCCCGCTTCGTTGATGAAGCCCGTCTTCTGCAGACCGATGTCCCACGAGCCGTTGCCGCGGATCAGCGCGTTCGTGCTGTTGTAGGCGAGATTGCGCTTGCCCGTGTACACCTCGTAGCTGCGATCGGTCGAGAACTGACGGATCATCGGGTACTGGTACGCCGCATTGACCATCTTCACCAGATCGCGCGCGCTCGACACGTTCGAGCTCGACAGACCGGTCGAATTCTCGAAATGGGTATCGGCCATGCCGAGCGACTTCGCCTTCGCGTTCATCGCGGCGATGAACGCCGGACGACCGCCCGGGTAATAACGCGACAGCGCGGCGGCCGCGCGGTTTTCCGACGCCATCAGCGCGATGTGCAGCATGTCTTCACGCGACAGCACCGAGCCGACCGACAGGCGCGAGCCCGTGCCCTTCTCGTAGTCGCGATCTTCGTCGGTGACTTCGATCTGGTCGGCCATCGGCGCCTTCGAGTCGAGCACGACCATCGCCGTCATCAACTTCGAGATCGACGCGATCGGCACGACGGCGTGCGAATTCTTGTCGAACAGCGGCTCGCCGGAATTCTGGTCGACGACGTACGCGACGCTCGAACGCAGCGCGAGCGCGTCCGGCGTGTCGTGCAGGCCGAACGCCTGGCCGACGCTCTGCCGACGCGGCTGGAACGCGACCTTGCGAACCGCGCCGTGATGGCCGGCACGCACGCTGTTCGCCGCGAGCGTCACGCGCTTGCGCGATGCCTTTGCGCGCGGCGCATCGGCCGCGGCGACCTTGGCGGATTTGTCGGAGGTAGCCCTGGCCGACTTCTTCTTCGCGGACGAAGCAGGAGCGACAGCCTTTTTCTTGGCGGCTTGTTGGGTCTTCGCAGTGGCGGCAAAAGCGTCAGCGGGCGTGACGGACGCGGTGGTCGCCAGCAAGGCGACAGCGACCGACACAGCCGTGCCGAGCGTCATGCTCTGCAACAATCTGCGCGGTGAAAACGATTCGGCTTTCATTGGGGTCTGGACAAAGCGGGCGGGAGGTTTCCGCAAGTGTAGTTAAAGCTGAAAAAAAGAGCAATATTAGGCACTTACCGATCGTCGTTAAACCGGAATGTAAGGGTTGGCCAACCTCTGACCAATGAACCCTCCCGCTCCCATCGAAAAAATTCATGGGATGCGCTGCCCGACAGTACCCGTCTCCCGATTACACACGGTTAATTGAGATAACGTCACTTCGGAGGCGATTTAAAGCGGGGAAACTACGTATCCGGCGCTCGGGGTGCCTGGGAGCCGGTCTCGGCCGTGGCGGCGGCACGTCGCCACGGTACGCGCATCGAAACGGCGCGTTTTCGACAGGAACAGAAGGATAACGTTCCATGACCCTGTCAGGTTTACCTGTGCATGATCATGGTGCGCCGCGTGCGCCCCGCGTTCGTGCGCACCATCTGGGAGACGCGCGTGAAACCGATTCCGAACGGGCACGATAACTTATTGTTTTATCGATAATTTGTCGCAATTGTGCAACGCACAAAAAACACTTGACATCCGTTTTCTCTGCCCTAAAATAGGCCTCATTGCTGCGTTGCACAAAGCACGCGCATCCGAGGTTCCCCGTCGTAGTGCCCTTTACCCTGCGATCGACGCGATCGCTTTTCAGGAGCTGGACATGTCCTTGCTGACCCCCGAGCAAATCGCCGCTGCACAGAAAGCCAACCTCGAAAGCCTGTTCGGTCTGACGACCAAGGCGTTCGAAGGCGTCGAGAAGCTGATCGAACTCAACCTGCAGGTCGTGAAGTCGACGCTGGCCGAAGGCCAGGAAAACGCACAGCGCCTGCTGTCGGTGAAGGACGCACAGGAACTGATCGCCCTGCAAGCCAGCCTGTCGCAGCCGGTCGCGGAAAAGGTGCTGTCGTACGGTCGTCACCTGTACGAAATCGCATCGTCGACGCAAGCCGAGTTCGCGAAGGTTGCAGAAGCGCAATTCGAAGAACAGAACAAGAAGGTCCAGGCACTCGTCGACAACGTCGCGAAGAACGCCCCGGCCGGTTCGGAAACGGCTGTCGCCGCACTGAAGTCGGCGCTGAACGCTGCGAACACCACGTACGAAACGGTTCAGAAGGCCACGAAGCAAGCCGTCGAAATCGCTGAAACGAACTTCAACGCTGCTGCTGCCGTCGCAACGAAGGCTGCTACCGCCGCTGCCGCACGTCGTTCGAGCAAGCCGGCCGCGTAAGCGTCCCCTGCTCCTGAAAGAGCCGCGCACAGCGCGGCTTTTTCGTTTCTGGCACCGCACCACGCCGGAATCGCCAAGCCGCCGGCCGTGCTCGAACGGTCGTTTGAGCATCGGCCGCCCGCAAAAGAAAACGCCGCCGCCCGGATCGCCCGGGAGGCGGCGTTTTTTGTGGCCGGCAACATGCCGGCCCCGGTCGCGTTACTTCTTGCGCTGCGGCGGCAGGTCCGTACAGACGCCTTCGTACAGTTCGGCGGCCATGCCGACCGATTCGCCGAGCGTCGGGTGCGGATGGATCGTCTTGCCGATGTCTTCCGCGTCCGCGCCCATCTCGACGGCGAGGCACACTTCGCTGATCAGGTCGCCCGCGTTCAGGCCGACGATCGCGCCGCCGATCACCCGGTGGGTTTCCTCGTCGAAGATCAGCTTCGTGAAGCCTTCGTCGCGGCCGTTCGCGATCGCGCGGCCCGATGCGGCCCACGGGAACACCGCCTTGCCGTACTTGATGCCTTCGGCCTTGCACTGGTCTTCCGTCTTGCCGGCCCACGCCACTTCCGGATCGGTGTACGCCACCGACGGGATCTGCAGCGCGTCGAAGTACGCCTTCTCGCCGTGCGCGGCTTCCGCTGCGACGTGGCCTTCGTGCACGGCCTTGTGCGCGAGCATAGGCTGGCCGACGATGTCGCCGATCGCGAAGATGTGCGGGACGTTCGTGCGCATCTGCTTGTCGACGTCGATGAAGCCGCGGTCCGTGACGGCGACGCCTGCCTTGTCGGCGCCGATCTTCTTGCCGTTCGGGCTGCGGCCCACCGCGACGAGCACGAGGTCGTAGCGCTGCGCTTCCGCCGGCGCCTTCTCGCCCTCGAACTTCACGTAGATGCCGTCTTCCTTCGCTTCCGCGCCGACCGTCTTGGTCTTCAGCATCACGTTGCCGAAGCGCTTCGCGTTGTACTTTTCCCAGACCTTCACGAGATCGCGGTCCGCGCCCATCATCAGGCCGTCCATCATTTCGACGACGTCGATCTCGGCGCCGAGCGTCGAGTACACCGTCGCCATTTCGAGGCCGATGATGCCGCCGCCGATCACGAGCATGCGCTTCGGCAGCTGGCGCAGCTCAAGCGCGCCGGTCGAATCGACGACGCGCGGGTCTTCCGGCATGAACGGCAGCTTCACGGCCTGCGAGCCCGCCGCGATGATCGCCTGCTTGAACCTGACGACCTTCTTGCCGTTTTCGCCCTGCACTTCCATGTGGAACGGATCGACGAATGCGCCGACGCCCGTGACCACTTCGACCTTGCGCGCCTTGGCCATGCCGGCGAGGCCCGTCGTCAGTTTCTTGACGACGCCGCCCTTGAAGTCGCGCAGCTTGTCGAGATCGACTTCCGGCTTGCCGAACGTGATGCCGTGCGACGCGAGCGCCGCGGCTTCCTCGACGACGAGCGACGTATGCAGCAGCGCCTTCGACGGGATGCAGCCAACGTTCAGGCACACGCCGCCGAGCGTCGAGTAGCGTTCGACGAGCACGGTCTTCATGCCGAGGTCGGCTGCGCGGAACGCGGCCGAGTAGCCGCCGGGGCCGGCGCCGAGCACGAGCATGTCGCACTCGATGTCGACGGCGCCTGCGTAGCTGCCGGCTTGCGGCGCGGGTGCCGGAGCGGCTGCGGCCGGTGCCGGCGCAGCTGCCGCGGGCTTTGCTGCTTCGGGTGCTTTCGCGGGAGCAGCGGCGCCTGCCGCTGCTTCGACGATGGCGATGACGGTGCCTTGCGAGACTTTCTCGCCGGCCTTGACCTTGACTTCCTTGACGGTGCCGGCGACGTCGCTGGGCACTTCCATGGAGGCTTTGTCCGATTCGAGCGTGATGAGCGTTTGCTCTTTTTCGATCACGTCGCCCGGCTTCACGTTGACTTCGATGACATCGACGCCGCTGAAATCGCCGATATCCGGAACCTTGACTTCGATGAGACTCATTACTGTCCCCTTCTTGATTAGCTGCAGACAGAGAGGGAGAAACCCGCGGAAGAACCCACTACTGCGACTACGGCCTGACAAGAGAACGCGACGCTGGGCAGGACCACCTTTGCCGTCCGCCCAAGGACGCGCCTTTCTTTTGGTTACTTTTCTTTGGAAGACAAAGAAAAGTGACCGCCGCCCCGCGCAGGGGCGACGCTAGCAGACCGTTAGCAAGACAGGTTCAACGACGAAACGTGGATGACCGACATAAAACCCACGCCCCCGCGAGCACACTCCCCGCTCATCAAAGAATGATGCGACGGAAATCCGCGAGCAACGCGCCGAGATACGCATTGAACCGCGCGGCTTCCGCGCCATCGATCACGCGATGGTCATACGACAGCGACAGCGGCAGCGTCAGACGCGGCACGAACTGCTTGCCGTCCCACACCGGCTTCATCTGGCCGCGCGACAACCCGAGGATCGCGACTTCCGGCGCATTGATGATCGGCGTGAAGTTGGTGCCGCCGATCCCGCCGAGCGACGAGATCGAGAAGCAACCGCCCTGCATCTGGTCCGGCTTCAGCTTGCCGTCGCGTGCGGCCTTCGACAGCTCGGCCATTTCCTTCGCGATATCGACGAGCCCCTTCTTGTCCGCATCGCGGATCACCGGCACGACGAGGCCGTTCGGCGTGTCCGCGGCAAAACCGATGTGGTAGTACTGCTTGAACACCAGGTTGTCGCCGTCGAGGCTCGCGTTGAAGGTCGGGAATTTTTTCAGCGCGGCGACGACCGCCTTGATCACGAACGCGAGCATCGTGAACTTCACGCCCGCCTTTTCGTGCTCCTTGTTCAGCTGCACGCGCAGCGCTTCGAGCTCGGTGATGTCCGCTTCGTCGTTGTTCGTGACGTGCGGGATCATCACCCAGTTGCGATGCAGGTTCGCGCCCGAGATCTTCTTGATGCGCGACAGCGGCTTCGCCTCGAACGGGCCGAACTTCGAGAAGTCGACCTTCGGCCACGGCAGCAGATTCAGCTCGCCGCCGCCTGCCGGCGCGGCTGCCGCGCCCGGTGCCGCGCGCTGGCCGGTCATCACGCCCTTCACGAAGCCCGTGACGTCTTCCTTCGTGATGCGGCCCTTCGGACCCGAGCCCTGCACGCGCGCGACTTCGACGCCGAGTTCGCGCGCGAACTTGCGTACCGACGGCGATGCGTGGCTGGCGCGGTATTCGCCCGACGGTGCCGCGGCCGGAGCCGGCGCAGCAGCGGCCGGTGCGGCCTTCGCGGGTGCCGGTGCGGGTGCCGCCGGCGCT